>DATCUS010000208.1:0-38409 GCA_036561845.1 Tardiphaga sp.
GGCGGGCGCCGCCTCGGGTGCCGGGGCGCTGCTGCGGACGGCGCCGACATTGACCCGGCCCTTCGGTTTGCCGCGCGGCTTCGGCTCCTCCGCCGGTGGCGCCACGGCGGTGGCATTCTGTTGCTGCAGCTCGCGCTCGACGTTGTCCTTGTAGAGCTCCTTCGGCACGCCCTGCTGCAGGCCTGGCACGCCTTCCGGGAAAACCGGCTTGCGCTCCCCCGGCAGCTTCTTCTTGGTGTCGAGGAAGTCGAGCAGATCGGAGGGATCCCACCCGCTGCCCATGCTGCCGCAACCGGTCAGCGCGCTGGACAGCGCGATCAGGACGGCGGCGGTAACGAGGCGTTGCGAAATGCGCATGGGAAGTCTCACTCAACTCTGGGTCTCGAAGGCGGCAGCCGGCTCAGCTTTTGGCGGACGGCGGCAGCAGCGCCTGCAGCGCTTCGGCGCGGGTCCGCAGGCTGGCCGGGGTCTCCGCATCGTTGGCGATGACGTCGAGCCATTTGCGAGTCGCGGTGGCGTTGTTGGCGCGCCATGCCGACAGCGCCAGCAGTTCGCGCGCCGAATGGCGATAGGTGCCGGTCGGCGCAGCCGCCGCCTCAAGCCGCGCCAGCATGGCGTCATAGGGGGTGGTTTCCAGCAACAGACCGGCGGCACGAATCCGCGCCAGGTCCTGCTCGGCGGCCCCGACACCGCGATCGGCGGCGATGTCGTCATACAGCTTCACCGCGGCCTGCGGATCGCGCGACACGGCCTCAGAGGCGGCGCGCAGCCGCGCCAGGGTGCGATAGCCCGACGGCGCCTCGGTGGCGAGCTTGGCGAAGGCGGCCTCCGCCTCCGCATGCTTGCTCTGCTCGGACAGGTCCGCGGCGCGGTCGAAGGCGGCCCCGGCCTCGGAGGCCTTCTTGGCCTCGAGATAGGAATAGCCGCGCCAGCCGCCGACTCCGGCAATGACCAGAATCGCCGCGGCGATCACCACGATCGAATACTTGTCCCACAGCTTCTTGAGCTGCTCGCGACGCAGGTCTTCGTCAACTTCATTAAATAATTCAGACACTTAAAGAGATCCCGTCCCCGATTGACCGCGCCTGCCCCCGGCGGCGCCGGGCATCACATCCCCGGCATGGCGGCGGCGATACCCTAGCGATATGGCAGCCACAAGGCAAAGCCAGCGCGATCAGCGCGGTCCGGCAGCATCGTTAATGCCGCGAACGGCTCAGCCCTTCGGCTTGGCGCCATAGACATGTTCCGGCCCGGGAAACGCCCGCGAGCGCACGTCAGTGGCGTAACCCTCGATCGCCGCCTCGATCATCGGGCCGAGATTGCCGTAGCGCTTGACGAATTTCGGCACCCGGGCGGACAGGCCGAGCATGTCTTCCAGCACCAGGACCTGGCCGTCGCAGGCGACCGAGGCGCCGATGCCGATGGTCGGGATTGCGATGCTCTCGGTGATTTTTCGCGCCAGCGGCTCGGCGACGGCCTCGATCACCACCGAGAACGCGCCGGCATCGGCCACCGCGCGGGCGTCGGCCTGGATCGGGCCGACCGTGTTGTCGCCGCGCGCCAGCGCCTCGGATTCGGCGCGGCCCTGCGAGCGGAACGAACCCAGCGCGTTGATCGACTGCGGCGTCAGACCGATATGCGCCATGACGGGAATGCCGCGCTCGGTCAGGAAGGCGATGGTCTCCGCCATCCGCACGCCGCCCTCGAGCTTGACGGCGCCGCAATGGGTCTCCTTGAGGATGCGCGCGGCGGAATGGAACGCCTGCTCCTTCGACGCCTCATAGGAGCCGAACGGCATGTCGACCACCACCAGCGCCTGCTGCGAGCCACGCATCACCGCATGGCCCTGCAGGATCATCATCTCCAGCGTCACCGGAATGGTGGTCTCGAAGCCGTGCATGACATTGCCGAGGCTGTCGCCGACCAGGATGACGTCGCAATAGCGATCGACCAGTGACGCCGTATGCGCGTGATACGAGGTCAGCATCACGATCGGCTCGCCGTTCTTGCGGGCGAAGATATCCGGCGCGGTCTTGCGCTTGATGGCAGGCTGGATGGACATTTTATCAGGCTCCGAACACTGGCACACCGATCACGACCGGATGAAAGGCAAAGCCCAGCGCCAGATAAGCGACGATGCCCACCACGACAGCAAGCACATCGTTGAGCGGTCCGCCCACCGGGATCGGCGGGCCGCCGCCGTCGGTGCGGCGCTTCAGCGAGATGCGATCGAACACCGCCCATGCCAGAAACGAGCCGAACAGGATGATCGAGCCGAGATCGCCATTGGCGAGCAGATGCGCCAGCGCCCACAGCTTGACGCCGGCCAGCATCGGATGTTTCAGCGTGGTGTAGATGCGGCCGCGCAGATAGGCGGCCACCACCATGATCACTGCCGGCAGCATCAGGCCCACCGCAATGTGGCGCATCGCCTTCGGCGGCGTCCAGACGTCGATCCAGCCGGTGGCGCGGTAACTTGCAAAGCCCCAGATGATCAGTGCCAGGCCGATGGCCGCGACCACCGCATAGCCGAGCTTGTACGCGCTTGCGCCGAAGCGCGCGATCAGCTGGGTGCGCAGCGCGCGCCGCGTCGACACCAGATGGATGCCGAAAAACACCACCAGGCCGAGGATCATGACGCTCAGTCCCACCGCATCCTCCTGTCGACGCAGGCGGTTGCCCGCCGCGAAAATCTCATTATGGTCCCCGGCAATCGCCGGCATGCCGGCGCCGGGGAGCCTGTTGAAGCGGCTCCGGGTATAACTCTTTTGGGGATGCGCGCAATGCTGCGAAACGACACGAGGCCGCGCCGGCTGTTGCTGGCGCTGACGCTGCTGCTGCCGCAGGCGCTGGCCCTGCCGCAAGCGGCGCAGGCGCAGACCCCGGCCGCGGTATGGCCGCCGAAACTGGTGCGGATCATCGTTCCGTTCGGCCCCGGCGCATCGCCGGACATCGTCGGCCGGGTGCTCGCCGACAGCCTGCAGGCGCGCCATCCCGGGACGAATTTCGTCATCGAGAACAAGCCCGGCGCGTCCGGCAATATCGGCACCGACGCCATCGCCAAGGCGGCGCCCGACGGCGGCACCATCGGCATCTCGCTGGGCGGCCCGCTGGCCATCAACACCCTGCTGTTCGCCCATCTGCCCTACAATCCCGATACCGATATCGCGCCGATCACCATGCTGACCCAGCTGCCGAGCGTGCTGGCGGTGCCCACCAGCCTCGGCGTCAACACCGTGGCCGAGCTGCTCGCCAGGGCGAAGGCCGAAAGCAAGGGTCTCGCTTATGGCTCGATCGGCGTCGGCACGCTGTCGCAACTGTGCATGGAGGCGATCGCGCAGAAGGCCGGCGTGCGCATGGTGCACATTCCCTATCCCTCGTCGCCGGCGGCGACCACCGCGCTGATCCGCGGCGACGTCCAGGTCGGCTGCCTGCCGGCGCCCGGCGTCACGCCGCAACTGTCATCGGGCACCGTAAAAATCCTCGCGGTGTCCACCGCGAAACGCTCGCCCTTCCTTCCGGATGTGCCGACGCTGACCGAGAGCGGCGTCGACGTGCAGTCCGACGCCTGGAACGGCCTGGTCGGCCCCGGCGGCCTGTCGAAGGAGGTCGTCGCAAAGATCAACGCCGAGGTGGTCCAGTCGCTGACCGAGCCGGCGGTGATCGAGAAGCTGAAAGTCCAGCTCATCACCCCGGTGCCGTCGACGCCCGACGAGCTGCGCCGGCGCATGGCCGCCGAGAAGGCACTGTGGGCCGATGTCATCAAGGCGGCGAATATCCGGATCGAGTAGTTGTAGGAGCAGCGCGCCGGCACCGGTGACCTCCCTCCCCCTTGCGGGAGGGTGGCCGCGCGAAGCGCGGTCGGGTGGGGGTGCCACAAACTCCGTCACCCGCGGCCCCCCCACCCCGACCTCCACTTCGACGATGCTGCGCATCGTCTCGTTCGGTCGCCCCTCCCCGCAAGGGGGAGGGAGGCCATAATGGCCATCGCGCCTGACGCGAATTTCCATTCGAATGTCAAACAGCCATGCTTTCGCATTCTCGCGGCGCCGAGGCGTCCGAGGTTTGCTGCATTCCCCGCCCTCTCTCGTGAGGAGGGCGCGCGGAACGCCGGGTGCCCGATGCACCCTTGGGCCTGACGCCAGCCGTAGTCGGCAGGAGTAATGCGCCAGGACTTCCGGACCACCGGATCAACCGGCGTTCCGCACGCGGTGGGTTTGCGACTTGCTCCGCGACACCCCCTGGTGCCCGACCAGCCTTAGCGCACCATCGATGATCCAGGACGAGGATCGGGGCCATCGCAGCTTGGGCCGCTCGCGGGCGATGCGTTCGCCCGTCGCAAGGTGCGCAGGATCAGTCGTGGTCCGGATGTCGACGGCGCCGCCGCGCCAGTGAAGTTCTGGCACCTTGGCTGTGTCCCGACCCGGCGTCGGACCTCCCCCTTGCACCGCGCGACGCCGCATCTCCGGCGTCCACCGCATCCCGCCCCACGACCGTGACGATCGCGATCGCCCCTCTCGATGGGGCAGGACGCGAAGGATTATAATCTTTGTTGGGAAACCGTCAAGACGGATAGGAATTTATTTTAGACGCTACCAAGGCTGCCCCGATCATCATTCCCAGGCACGCCAATTGGCGTGCCTGGGGGCGCGAGGGCAAAGTCCGAGCGAAGCCGGAATCCGAGATGATTGGTGCCCGAACATTTAGGGATTCCGGGTTCGCGTTCGGCTGACGCCGCCCGCGCCCCGGAATGACGATGGCGTCACCGCACCGGCCCGCATTGAACCTGCCCGGTCTCCGGACGCACAGAACGCGTAGATCCCGAACATGCCGACGAAGGAACGCGCGATGAAAGCCCTGAAAGCATCGATCTGTATTGCCGCCATTGCGCTCGCCCTGAGCCTGTCGCCCGGCGCGCCATCCCACGCGGGAGAGGACGAGGCAGGCACGCTCAGCCGCCAGATCAAAGATCTCTACCGCGCCGGGAAATACATGGAAGCGCTGCCGCTGGCGCAGAAGTCGCTGGCCCTTCGCGAGAAGGAGTTCGGCCCCGATAACGCGAAGCTCGCGATGCCGCTCAACGACCTTGGCATGATCCACTACAATCTCGGCCAATACGCCGTTGCCGAGCCGCTGTACAAGCGCTCGCTGGCGATCACCGAGAAGACGCCCGGTCAGGATGATCTGGACGTTGCCGATGTGCTGAACAATCTCGGCGACCTGTACCGCGCGGAAGGGCGTTATGCCGAAGCGGAGCCGTTCCTCAAGCGGTCGATCGCCCTTTCCGAAAAAAAGCGCGGTCGCGACAATCCCTCGGTGGTGACCGCGTTGAGCAACCTCGCCGCCACGTACAGCAATCAGGGCCGGTACGATAAGTCCGAACCGCTGTTCGAGCGGGGACTGGCCATCCTCGAAAAGGCGAACGGCCCCGACGATCCGGAAGCCACGGTGTTGATGAGCAACCTGGCCGATGCCTACATGCATCGGCGTCGTTACGGCGATGCCGAGCGGATGCTCAAGCGCGCGATCGCAGCGACCGAGAAAGCGTTCGGTCCCGATCATCCCGACGTCGCCTATGCGCTGAACAATCTGGCCATGGTCTATTCGCGTCAGGGGCGCAACGCCGAGGCCGAACAGCTTTTGAAGCAGTCGGTGACGGCTTTCGAGAAGACGCTCGGTGCGGACCATCCGGATCTCGCGGTGACGCTAGACAGCCTGGCCGGCGTTTACCGGGATATGGGACGCACCGCCGACGCCAGACAGGTTGTCGCGCGCGCAACGGCCATTCGCGGCAAGACGACGCCGAAACCGATCTGAATCTTTTTGATTGGACGCAAAAGCCCCCGTGGCCTCCCTCCCCCCGCGTCTTCCGCGGTGGGGAGGGTCGGCCGAACAAGACGTTGCGCAGCATCGTCGCAGTGGAGGCCGGGGTGGGGGGCGTCACGCGTGACGTAGCGTATGCCGATCCACCCCCCACCCGACCGGCCTAGCGGCCGGCCACCCTCCCCCGCGTCTTCCGCGGGGGGAGGGATAAGAAAGCGCCCTACTTCGCGGTGTTCTGCAAATCGCGATTATCCACATAGCGGATCATGATCGGCCGCCCGGCGATGGCGCCGGCGAGGCCCTTCGTAAATGTCAGCGGCGTGCAGCCGCCAAGCGAACTCCTGATCGCATCGAGATAGGTGTTGCGCAGATCCACCGCCGCGCCCGGCGTCGCAAAGGTGATGCGCGGCGGCGCGATCATGGTGCCGTCGCGCCGGAAGCTGAACTTGACCGACATCTGCATGCCGGCCCTTGCGCCCTCCGCGGGCGGCGACCAGCAGGCGCGCAGTGCGGCGAACAGGTCGCCGAGCGTGTCGAGGGCGTGGTCGGGCTTTTGATACTTCGCCGCGTCGTCCCTGGCGGGCACGCTCAGCACCGTGAGCTGCAGGTTCTCGCCGATGGGATAATCGATCTCCGGAATGCATGGCCCGTGGTTGAACACGCTGCAGAAGGACGGCGTGCAAGGCTCATTGTCGAGCACGCTGCATGGCGCGTGCGCGAAGGGCGTGGCGTCAACCGGATGTCGCGAACGCGCTTCGGCCGAGCCCATGAGTGCAATGAACGCCAGCACAATGAACGCGCGCAGCATGGGATCACCTCGACGAGGACGCTAGCGCGACAACGCAAACAGACAAGCCGGGATCGTCCCACGCATCGTAAATTATTCGTCATGAGCGCGCGCCAGGCCGTTGTCTGCGCCGCGATCCGGCGGCACACTTTGCGCACGCAGACCCACGCCAAGGAGACCCGGATGAGCAGTCCCCAGTTGCGAAGCGATGCGACCGACGCAGCCCCTGCCGCACCGGCGCTCGATATGAAGCTCGAGGTGATTGTCATTCCGGTATCGGATGTCGACCGTGCCAAGAGCTTCTACGCGAGCCTCGGCTGGCGGCTCGACGCCGACTTCGCCGGTGGCGACTGGCGCGTGATCCAGTTCACGCCGCCCGGCTCCGGCTGCTCGGTGATCTTCGGCAGCAACGTCACCGCGGCGGCGCCCGGCTCCGCGCGCGGCCTGTACCTGATCGTCTCCGACATCGCAGCAGCGCGCAACGACCTGCTGGCGCGTGGCGTCGTGGTCGGCGACGTGTTCCATGGCGGCGGCGACGTCCATGCCGGCCCGGACGAGCCTTTCCTGTCCGGACGGCTCCGCGTCCCCGGTCCGGACCCCGCGCACTCCAGCTATGGCTCGTTCGCCGCGTTCAGTGATCCCGACGGCAATGGCTGGCTGCTGCAGGAAATCACCGCGCGCCTGCCCGGACGCATCGACGCCGCCGCAACCAGCTTCGCCTCGTCGACCGACCTCGCCACTGCGCTACGCCGCGCCGCCATAGCCCACGGCGAACACGAGAAACGTACCGGCGCGCATGACGACAACTGGGCCGACTGGTACGCGGACTACATGGTGGCTGAGCAGGCGGGGAAGGAATTGCCGAAGTGAGGCGATGCGGGTGGGACGATGCCCCCTGCCGATGATGCGCAGGGCAGCGCCGCAACCAGGAGCGGCCACGCGTTGTTCATCAAACCGGGGGCGTGCTTGCCAAGCTCGATAGCGCCCGCTATCGTCAACTCCAACATCAAGAGTTGGGCCGACGCCCAGCGCCAACCTGCTCCCGAGCAAGGTGGCTTTCTTCCTTCGGAAGAAGATGTGGCCGGTCCGGCAACTAAACGGGACAAGCCACCACGGCGTCATGCGCTCCTCTCTTCGAAGAAGGGGACGAGAATGACTGTCGATAGGATCGAAATTGAGCTGGCCGATGCAAGGTCCCCGGACCTGATTAACCTCGTAACCGCGCTGGACGATTTCCTGAACAAGGTCTGCGGGGTGGAAAGGAATCACGGCTCTCCAATTGATCGGCTAGCGCACGACGACACGCAAATGTTTATCGCGCGGATCGGCGGACAAGCCGTTGGCTGTGCAGGGCTGCAGGTGTTCGCGGATGGTACCGGGGAGGTGAAGCGCATGTATGTCGTCACCGAGGTTCGAACAACTGGAATAGGCAGCAGGCTCCTGACGCGCGTCGTGGAAGCGGCCCTGACCGCCAAGCTGTCGGTTCTGCGGCTGGAAACCACGGAATTTCTTCCCGATGCCCAGAGGCTCTATCGGGCGAAGGGGTTCGTTCCGTGCCCAGCGTATGGCCCTTACGTTTCCAACCCGATCAATTTGTACTTCGAGAGATGGCTGACGAAATGATGGTCGAGGTCTTGGTCCCGATGTCCTAAAGTCCATCTGGTTGAAAGACGCGAGAGACAGCGAAATGATACCGGGACCAATCACTTATTGCTTCTACCGTTGTCGCGGGCTCTGCCTTCACACTTCGGTGGTCGCGACTTTCGCAATCATGATGGCCGCTCCACTGCAGGCTTCAACAGCACCAAAAACGTCAGCGTGCGGATACCTCGCTGGTCTAATTGATAAGGCACCGCCATCAGGGCCGTTGTTCCTGCCCAGCTATCCGACCGTCGAATCGGGGCCTCTGCATGGCGCCGCCTACCTCTATGACAATGCGGTAGCCGCCATCGCATTGGTCGGTTGCGGTGAGCAAGACAAGGCGTATCGGATTGGCGCGGCGATTCTCTGGGCCATCGACAACGACCGCGCCTGGCATGATGGACGGCTCAGGAACGCTTATGCCGCGGGTGTGGTGGCGAATGGCCCCGTCAAATTTCCAGGGTGGTGGGACAATACTCAGAACAAATGGTTAGAGGATCGATATCAGGTGGGCAGCGATGTCGGTAACGTGGCATGGGCCATGTTGGCGTTGCTGTCGATTGATGACGTGAACACCGGCTCTCGGTTCCGCGATGGTGCGGCACGGCTCGGCGCCTGGGTCGCGCAATGGGCCGATACGCGCGGTACTGGCGGTTTCACGGGTGGTACGTTTGGGCACGAACCGACGCCGGAAGTGCGGACGTGGAAATCGACTGAACATAATACTGACCTCGCCGCCGCGTTTGGCCTTCTTGCGATCCGTACAGGCGATTCGCGCTGGCGCGATAAGGCAACGGTTGCTGAGTACTTCGTAAATACGATGTGGGATCCGGCATGCGCCTGTTTCGCCGCAGGTACCGCCGAAGACGGTGTCACGCACAATCCGATTTTGGCTCTGGATGCCCAGGTCTGGCCTTTAACGGCGCTCCCCGGAGCGCCCGAGAAATTTGCATCGGCAATTACGACCGCCGAACAGCGAATGAGTGTCGACGAGGGCTTTTCCTACGGTGAAGACCGCGACGGTGTGTGGACCGAAGGGACGGGCCAAATGGCTCTCTTGATGAAATTGCTCGGCAGGACTGGGAGGGCGAAGTCGTTGATCGCTGTCATCGAATCCCAGAGGTCGCCGGATGGTGGGTTGTATGCCACAACTGTCCGCGAGTTACCGACTGGGTTCGTGTTGGACACCGATCCGACCAAGCCGCGACTCTATTTCCGATTGCCACATCTTGGCGCAGCTTCGTGGGCTGCCCTCGCGGAACGTGGGTTCAATCCTTTTACGGGGACAAAAGGGCTTCCGTAGTTGAGCCGCAGTGCTTCCCGTCCCGGCCGTCTCGCTCTGTCTTGATTTCGATATGTCCGCAAAGGGTCAAACGCTTCACGAGCGACCCAGCAGAAAGTCCGGCCATGTCGGCTATGACCCCGAAAGCGGAAATTTGCGCCGGCCGCGCGGCGGGTTGAAACGATTCACTGCCCCGCACCTGCCGGCGTGCCATGCCCCTTGGCTCGCGCGAGGATCTGGAAAGAGCGGCCCTGCGCGGCGGCGCGGGACCGACTGCACGTGGGCGACTGGTGCGGGGCTATTTGGCCATTGCATACCGACTGTGGGCACGGACCGGAGCCGCGCGCACAGTTGTCGTCGCCCGGCTTGACCGGGCGATCCAGTACACACTGGCATCGATGATAGCACCGCGACGTTAGTGTTTACTGGATCACCCGCTTTCGCGGGTGATGACAGTGGAGAGCGGGCGACATTCCGCGCGCGATCTCTGCCATCAAAAGCGTCGGCTCACCCCTTCCTCTTCACATCCTTGATGTCCGAGAACACGATGCCTTCGGCGCGTTCGCGGGTGTAGTTCAGGTAGAACTCGTTCTTCGCCAGGAACACCGGGTCGCCGTCGACGTCGTCGGCGACCCCCGACGAATTGCTGGACACGAAGGCGTCGAGCTTCTTGCGGTCGTCGCAGGAGATCCAGCGCGCCAGCGAGAATTCGGAAATCTCGAAGTCCACCGGCAACTGGTATTCGGCCTGCAGCCGCGCCTTGAGCACGTCGAGCTGCAGCATGCCGACCACGCCGACCAGTGCCGGCGCGCCGTCGCGCGGACGGAATACCTGGACGACGCCCTCCTCCGACATCTGCTGCAGGGCTTCCTTCAGCTTCTTGGCTTTCATCGCGTCAGTGAGCCTGACGCGGCGGACGATTTCCGGTGCAAAGCTGGGCACGCCGACGAAGGTGAGATCCTCGCCCTCGGTCAGCGTGTCGCCGATCCGCAAGGTGCCATGGTTGGGAATGCCGACCACGTCGCCGGCATAGGCCTCGTCGGCCAGCGCGCGGTCCTGCGCGAAGAAGAACTGCGGCGACGACAGCGACATGTTCTTGCCGGTGCGCACCAGCTTGGCCTTCATGCCCCTTGTCAGCTTGCCCGAGCACAGACGCGCGAAGGCGATGCGGTCGCGATGGTTCGGGTCCATGTTGGCCTGGATCTTGAACACGAAGGCCGACATCGCGGGCTCGCTGGCTTCGACCTTGCGCAGGTTGCTCTCCTGCGCGCGCGGCGGCGGCGCGAATTTCCCCAGGCCCTCCAGGAGATCGCCGACGCCGAAATTGCGCAGCGCACTGCCGAAATACACCGGCGTCATGTGGCCTTCGCGAAACGACTCCAGATCGAACGCCTTGCCGGCTTCCTTGACCAGCGCCAACTCCTCGAGCGTCTCGGAGACGTCGAGATTGGGATGGCGCGCGGCGAGGTCGGCGACCGCGATGTTTTCCGCCGCGCCGGTCTTGGCGCCGCCGCCTTCCAGCAGCCGGATGCCTCCGGTGGAAATGTCGTAGGTGCCGAGGAAGTCGCGGCCGCGGCCGACCGGCCAGGTCATCGGCGTGGTGTCGAGCGCCAGCGTCTTCTCGATCTCGTCCAAGAGATCGAAGGTGTCGCGGCTCTCGCGGTCCATCTTGTTGATGAAGGTGATGATCGGAATGTCGCGCAGGCGGCAGACCTCGATCAGCTTCAGGGTGCGCGCCTCGATGCCCTTGGCGGCGTCGATGACCATGACCGCGGAGTCCACCGCCGTCAGCGTCCGATAGGTGTCTTCGGAGAAGTCCTC
Organism: Tardiphaga sp.; assembly: GCA_036561845.1. Classification (GTDB taxonomy): domain Bacteria; phylum Pseudomonadota; class Alphaproteobacteria; order Rhizobiales; family Xanthobacteraceae; genus Tardiphaga. Next base: position 11,355 of record DATCUS010000208.1, read on the forward strand.
GTGGCCCGGCGTGTCCAGCAGGTTGAAGACGAGGTTGTTGAACTCGAAGGTCATCACCGAGGTGACCACGGAGATGCCGCGGTCGCGCTCGATCTTCATCCAGTCGGATCGGGTCGAGCGGCGCTCGCCCTTGGCGCGGACCTGGCCGGCCAGGTTGATGGCGCCGCCGAACAGCAGCAGCTTTTCCGTCAGCGTGGTCTTGCCGGCGTCGGGATGGGAGATGATCGCGAAGGTGCGGCGGCGCGCCACTTCCATGGCGAGCTGGGCGCGCGCCGGCGATTCGGTGGTGAGGGCAATGTCGGACATAGAGGTGCCTGTGGCAGGGAAAGCGGGCGCAATCAAGGGAAAATGCGGTGCAATGCCGCGGTTGCGGCCGGGTTCAGTCTGCCTCATATAGGGTTTCGGAGGACGACCTCCACCTCTTTCCATGCGCAGGACGGCCTGCTGTTCCGGAGGCCGTCATGGCGTGGCTGATGTTGCTGGTTGCGGGATTGCTCGAAGTCGGCTGGGCCGTCGGGCTGAAATATACCGAGGGTTTCACCAGGCTGGTTCCCTCGGTACTGACGCTGACGAGCATGACCGCGTCAGTCGGCATGCTGGCACTGGCGCTGAAGACCCTGCCGATGGGCACCGCCTATGCGGTGTGGACCGGGATCGGCGCGGTCGGCACCGCGATCCTTGGCATCGTATTGTTCGGCGATCCCGCCGGAATCGCCCGGATCGCCTGCATCGGCCTGATCGTGGCGGGCATTGTCGGGCTCAAGCTGGCGAGCTGAGCGGGAATGTCTCGTGCCCCGGACGCGACGCAATACGAAGTATTGCTTCGCAGATCCGGGGCCCACCCTGTTGCGAAGCAGACATGGGTCCCGGATCTGCGAAGCGGCATAAGAATGCCGCATCGCGTCCGGGACATGGATCAAAACTTGATGTGCACCAGCGTCGCCGCCCAATAGGCCAGCGCCGCGACCATCGCCGACGCCGGGATGGTGATGACCCAGGCGTAGACGATGGAGCTGGCGACGTTCCAGCGAACCGCCGAGACCCGGCGCGCGGCGCCGACGCCGACGATGGCGCCGGTAATGGTGTGGGTGGTCGACACCGGCACGCCCAGGAACGTTGCGGCGAACAAAGTCGCGGCGCCGCCGGTTTCGGCGCAAAATCCCTGCATCGGCGTCAGCTTGGTGATGCGCAGGCCCATGGTGCGCACGATCCGCCAACCGCCCATCAGCGTGCCCAGCGCCATCGCCGCCTGGCACGACAGCACCACCCAGAACGGCACCGAGAACTCGGTGCCAAGATGGCCCTGCGAATAGAGCAGCACCGCGATGATGCCCATGGTCTTCTGCGCATCGTTGCCGCCATGGCCGAGCGAATACAGCGAGGCCGAGACGAATTGCAGGATGCGGAAGGCACGGTCCACCGCGAACGGCGTCGAACGCACCGAGGCCCATGACACGATCGCGGTCAGCACCAGCGCCAACAGGAAACCGACCACCGGCGACAGCACGATGGCCAGCAAAGCCATCGACAGGCCTTTCCACTCGGCAGCGGCAAAGCCGGCCTTGGCGAGGCCCGCGCCCAGCAGGCCGCCGATCAGCGCATGCGAGGAGCTCGATGGAATCCCCAACGCCCAGGTGATCACGTTCCAGACGATCGCGCCCATCAGCGCGCCGAAAATCACGGAGGCGTCGATCACATGAGGATCGATGATCCCCGTTCCGATGGTGTTGGCGACATGCAGCCCGAACACCGCAAAAGCGACGAAATTGAAGAACGCGGCCCACAGCACCGCATATTGCGGCCGCAGCACTCGGGTCGAGACGATGGTCGCGATCGAGTTGGCGGCGTCGTGCAACCCGTTGAGGAAGTCGAACAATAGCGCGATGGCGATGAGGCCGATCAGGACCGGAAGGGCGAGCGTGGCATCCACTGTGCAGCCCTGCCCTAGACCTGTTCGATGACGATGCTGTTGATCTCGTTCGCCACGTCGTCGAAGCGGTCTGCGACCTTCTCAAGGTGCTTGTAGATCTCGGCGCCGACGATGAAATCCATCGTGTTGGCCTCGCGGTGCTTGAGAAACAGCTCCTTGAGGCCAATGTCGTGCAGGTCGTCGACGCGGCCTTCGAGCTTGCCGAGCTCCTCGGTGATCGCAGTCAGCAACCCGACGTTCTCGCCGATGTTCTTCATCAGCGGCAGCGCGCGGCCGACCAGATTGGCGCATTCCACCAGCAGCGTGCCGATCTCGCGCATCGGCGGTTCGAAGCTGCGCACCTCGAACAGGATCACCGCCTTGGCGGTCTGCTGCATCTGGTCGATGGCGTCGTCCATCGCGGTGATCAGATTCTTGATGTCGACGCGGTCGAACGGGGTGATGAAGGTGCGGCGCACCGCGGTGAGCACTTCGCGGGTGACGTTGTCCGCGTCGTTCTCGAACTGGTTGACGCGCTGGCAGAACACCGGGGTCTCGTCGCCGCCGCGCAGCATGCCCTGCAGGGCTTCGGCGCCGTGCACCACGGCGACCGAATGCCGGGCGAACAGGTCGAAGAACCGCTCTTCGCGCGGCAGAAACGTTCGGAACCAGCGCAGCATCGATCAATCCATTTCGCGTCAAAAGCCTGCGGGAGGCCAGCCTCGGATAGCGTCCCGTCACACGTCCGTCATAAAGCATTTTGAGACACGCCGGGCAATCGCCCGGCGTCATCCACCGCTTTGTGGCACAAGGGTTGCGGACCGCACGCAGTGAATCGCGGGCGAGACGCCGGTTCGGCCGTAGTCCGGGCGGTCCCCGCGCGCCGATCGACGCGCCCGCGTCCGCAATCGGCGCCGCGCCGAAGGGGCGAGATACTGAAGACGCAACCGCACGGCCCGCGCAACGTGGCACTCCACACGGCTGGTTTTCGACCAATGTGACGGGCATAAAACACAGCGCGCAGAAACGAAAATAAACACTTTGACGGACCACGATACCATTACGAATTGATTCAGCAATCGCTGCCTAGAAGCCTCCGACACGGTGTCGGAGGACAACTGCCAATGCGCGCACTACGCAATCGTCAATCGCTTGCCTGGCTGCCTTCCATCACGCGCATCAGGGTCGGCCTGCGCTTGCAAATCGCATTGCTGGCCCTCGCCGGCGTTATCCTGACCGGCGCGATCTGCCTCGCCGGCCTGTATTTCGGCACCGAAGCGCAGCGACAAGCCGACAGCAGCGTATTGCTGCGCTCCCATGTCACCAGTCTGTCGGATAATTATTCGGAGGCCGGGCAGATCGGTGCGGATTTTCTGCGCAAGCCGACTGAAAAACTCGTCGATCGACACGATCGAGTGCTGCAGCAGGCGCTGTCCCACCTCGCGGAAACCGAGAAACTGGTGGAGGCACTGGAGACCGACGCGCCACAGCAGATTTCGGCGCTGCGATCGGGCATGAACCTCTATGCCACACGCTTTCACAATATCATCGCTGCGCAGCGGATCATCGGATTCAGCGAGAAGGATGGCCTGCAGGGCAAGCTTGGCACGACCGCGCGGCAACTGGAGCTGCGACTGTCCGAACTCGACCAGCCGCGGCTGACGGTCCTGTTCCTGACCATGCGCATCAACGAGAAGGACTTCGCGTTGCGCGGCGACGACAAATACTTCGACAGAGTGCGCGAGCGCGTCGCCGAGTTCGAAGCAGCCCTCAAGTCGTCGGATGTGACCGAACAGCAGAAGACTGAAACGGCGGCGCTGGTGCGTTCCTACGAACAGGCCTTCATGGCTTACTCGGTCAGCCAGAGTTCGCTCAATGAGGAAGCCGAAGACTTCGCCAGCATTTTCGAGCGCACGCGACCGCCCCTACTGATCCTCGGCAAGTTCGCGACAGATCGCTACGAGGCCGCCGCCCGACATGCCGACGAGACACGCGACTTCCTGTCCTGGTCGATCAGGATCGCCATCCTCGCAATCGGACTGCTGGCGTTGATCTTCGGGCAGCGGATCGCGAAGTCGATCTCACGGATGACGCAGGCCATGCAGCAACTCGCCTCGGGCCAGTTCGACGTGGTGCTGCCCGGCCTCGGGCGCAGCGACGAGATCGGGGAAATGGCACAGGCCGTGGAGACCTTCAAGATCAAGGCTGCCGAGCGCGCCGGGCTGGAGGCCGATGAAAGACTTCGGCAGGACCACATTGCAGGCGAGCTCCGCAGGGCGGAGATGGGCAAGCTCGCAGACGCCTTCGAGAATGCGGTCGGTGAGATCATCAACACGGTGTCGTCCGCCTCGACGGAGCTTGAGGCCACCGCCGTGACGCTGAAAGCGACCGCGCAACTGACCGAGGATCTCTCCCACGGCGTGACATCGGCCTCCAGGGCGGCCTCATCGAGCGTCCAGTCCGTCGCCTCCGCGACCGACGAAATGTCGACGTCGTTCAGCGAGATCGGCCGCCAGATGTCGGAATCGACGCAGATCGCCAGCGAAGCGGTGCGGCAGGCGCAGGAGACCGACGCCAAGGTCACGGCCTTGTCGCTCGCCGCGGCGAAAATCGGCAATGTGGTCGATCTGATTTCCAAGATTGCCCAGCAGACCAACCTGCTGTCGTTGAACGCCACCATCGAAGCAGCCCGCGCCGGCACATCCGGCCGCGGCTTCGCCGTGGTCGCGCAGGAAGTGAAGATGCTCGCGGCGCAGACGGCGACCGCCACCGGCGAGATCCGGCAGCAGATCGGCGGCATGCAGACGGCGACCGACGTTTCGGTGTCAGCGATCAAGGCCATCGGAACGACGATCAATCGCCTGGCCGACATCGCCGGCAACAGCTCGATCGCCGTAGGCAAGCAGCAGTCGACGACCGGCGACATCGCCCGCGATGTCAAGCGCGCCGCCGCCGGGGCCAGTGAAGTCACCGCCAAGATCGTCGAAATGAGCCGCGGCGCCAGCGAGACCGGCTCGGCCTCTTCGCAACTGCTCGCCTCGGCACAGCAGCTCTCCGGCGAGAGCAACCGGCTCAAGATCGAGGTGGAGAAGTTTCTCGCAACCGTCAGGGCCGCCTGAGCGACCCTGCGGTCAGCGGCAGAAACATTACAGCGAGCGCTTGAAGTAATGCGCGATCTCGCCGATCACGCCGCGCCGGAAGGTCAGCACGCAGACCACGAAGATCACGCCCTGGATCACCGTCACCCACTGGCCGAAGCCGGCGAGGTACTGCTGCATGGCAATAATGACGAAGGCGCCGACCACCGGGCCGAAAATGGTGCCGAGGCCGCCGACCAGGGTCATCAGCACGATTTCCCCGGACATCGTCCAGTGTACGTCGGTGAGCGAGGCATTCTGCGCCACGAACACTTTCAGCGAGCCGGCCAGACCCGCCAGGGTTCCCGACAGGATATAGGCCAGCAGCTTGTACTGATCGGTCTTGTAGCCGAGCGAAATGGCCCGCGGCTCGTTCTCGCGGATCGCCTTCAGCACCTCGCCGAACGGCGAGTTGATGGCGCGGTAGATCACCAGGAAGCCAAGCAGGAAGCCGGCGAGGATCACGTAATACAGCGTGGTCGAATTGGCGAGATTGAAGAGGCCGAACAACTTGCCCTGCGGAATGCCCTGGATGCCGTCCTCGCCGTGGGTGAACGGCGTCTGCAGATAGACGAAGTACAGCAGCTGCGACAGCGCCAGCGTGATCATGGCGAAATAGATGCCCTGGCGGCGAATGGCGACAAGGCCGGTGATGACGCCGAGCGCCGCGGCGCCGAGGGTGCCGACCAGAATGCCGAGCTCCGGCGACAGCCCCCACACTTTCAGCGCATGCGCTGTGAAGTAACCGGCGGTGCCGAGAAACATGGCGTGGCCGAACGACAGCAGGCCGCCATAGCCGATCAGCAGGTTGAAGGCACAGGCCAGAAGCGCGAAGCACAGCGCCTGCATGACGAAGAACGGATAGACCCCGGTCAGCGGCACGATCGCCAGCAAGGCGGTCATGACGACGAAGGCGATCATCGCATCGCTGGTGCCGCGGCGCGGCTCGGGAATGGCGTTTTCGGTGATGGTGGTCATGTCAGGCGGCCCGTCCCGTCAGTCCCGATGGCTTGATCAGCAGAACCAGCACCATCAGAACGAAGACGACGGTGTTGGAGGCCTCGGGATAAAAATACTTGGTCAGTCCCTCGACGATGCCGAGCGCAAAACCGGTGATAATGGACCCCATGATCGAGCCCATGCCGCCGATCACCACCACCGCGAACACCACGATGATCAGGTCGGCACCCATCAGCGGCCGCACCTGGTTGATCGGGGCCGACAGCACGCCGGCGAGCGCGGCGAGACCGACGCCGAGCCCGTAGGTCAGCGTGATCATGCGGGGCACGTTGATGCCGAAGGCGCGCACCAGCGTCGGGTTTTCGGTGGCGGCGCGCAGGTTGGCGCCGAGCCGGGTGCGCTCGATCAGGTACCAGGTCAGCAGGCAGACGATCAGCGAAAAGACCACCACCCAGCCGCGATAGATCGGCAGGAACATGAAGCCGAGATTCATGCCGCCCTTGAGAATGTCGGGGATCGCATAGGGCAGACCGGAGGAGCCGAAGTAGTTCTGGAATACGCCCTGGATGATCAGCGCCATGCCGAAGGTCAGCAGCAGGCCGTAGAGATGGTCGAGGCCGGAAATCCATTTCAGCATGGTGCGTTCGAGGATCATGCCGAAGATGCCCACCGCGATGGGCGCCACGATCAGGGCCGGCCAGTAGCCGATCCCCATCACGTTGAGCAGGAAATAGGCGCAGAACGCGCCCATCATGTAGAGCGCGCCATGGGCGAAATTGATGATGTTGAGCATGCCGAAGATCACGGCAAGGCCCAGTGACAGCAGCGCGTAGAACGAGCCGTTGATGAGCCCGACCAGCAATTGCGCGAACAGGGCCTGTAGATTGATCGACATGGTGTTCTCAACTCTAACCTTGGAGAAGCAGCAGCCCGGCCGCTCGAGACGGCCGGGCGGCAGGTCTTACTTCTTCAGAAGCGCGCAGGTGCTCTTGTCGAGCGGCGTGAAGGCCTGGTCGCCGGGGACCGAACCCACCAGCTTGTAGAAGTCCCAGGCCGACTTCGACTCCGAGGGCTTCTTCACCTCGAACAGATAGGCGGAGTGGATGGTGCGGCCGTTGGGCTGGATCGCGCCCTTGCCGAACAGCGGATCGTCGGTCGGCATTTCCTTCATCTTGGCGACGACCTTGGCGCCGTCATGGGGATTGCTGCCGAGCGCCTCCAGCGCCTTGAAGTAATGCATCAGACCGGCATAGACGCCAGCCTGCACCATCGACGGCGGCGCGCCGTTCTTCATGCGCGCGGCGAATTTCTTGGAGAACGCGCGGGTATCGTCGTTGAGATCCCAGTAGAAGGTCTCGGTGAAGCTCAGGCCCTGCGCCGTCTCGAGGCCGATCGCCTTGACGTCGGTGATGAACAGCAGCAAGGCCGCGAGCTTCTGGCCGCCCTTGGTGATGCCGAATTCGGCCGCCTGCTTGATCGAGTTGGTGGTGTCGCCGCCGGCATTGGCAAGGCCGATGACCTTGGCCTTGGATGCCTGCGCCTGCAGCAGGAACGACGAAAAATCGGCGGTATTGAGCGGGTGCTTGACGCCGCCGACGATCTTGCCGCCATTGGCCTTGACGACTTCCGACGTGTCGCGCTCCAGCGCGGCGCCGAACGCATAGTCGGCGGTCAGGAAGAACCACGAGTCGCCGCCGGCCTTGACCATCGCCTGCCCGGTCGAATGCGCCAGCATGTAGGTGTCGTAGGTCCAGTGCACGGTGTTCGGCGAGCACTGGGCGTTGGTCAGGTCGGAGGTCGCGGCGCCCGAATTGATGTAGACCCCGTTCTTTTCCTTGACGATGTTGTTGACCGCCAGCGCCACGCCGGAGTTCGGCACGTCAACGATGGTGTCGACCTTGTCCACGTCGAACCACTGCCGTGCGATGTTGGAGCCGATGTCCGGCTTGTTTTGGTGATCGCCGGAAATGATGTCGATCTTCCAACCCTTGGCCATCAGGCCGGAATCCTCGGCGGCCATCTGCGCGGCCAGCGTCGAGCCCGGCCCGCCGAGATCGGCGTAAAGGCCGGACTGGTCGCTCAGTGCGCCGATCTTGACGGTCTTGTCCTGGGCCGACGCCATGCTCGCCGTCGCCAGTGTCAGCGCGGTCCCGAGCAGCAATGCGGTGATCTTGTTCTTCATTTTTGATCCTCCTCCGAATGATGCGGCGCGTTCAGACGCCGAGATAGGTGTGCAGCTTGTCCATGTTGGCGGACAGCTCCGAATTGGCGAAACCATCGATAATCTTGCCGTGTTCGACGATGTAGTAGCGATCCGCCACGGTCGCGGCGAAGCGGAAGTTCTGCTCCACCAGAAGAATGGTAAAACCCTCGGACTTCAGCCGGGCGATGGTGTGCCCGATCTGCTGGATGATCACCGGAGCCAGACCTTCGGTCGGCTCGTCGAGCATCAGGAAGCGTGCGCCGGTGCGCAGGATGCGCCCGATCGCCAGCATCTGCTGCTCGCCGCCCGACAGTTTGGTGCCCTGGCTGTTGAGCCGTTCCTTGAGATTGGGAAACAGTTCGAAGATCTGGTCGAGCGACAGCCCGCCCGGCCGCACGATCGGCGGCAGCAGCAGGTTCTCGCGCACGTCGAGGCTGGCGAAGATGCCGCGCTCCTCCGGGCAGAAGGCGATGCCGAGCCGCGCAATCCTGTCCGATGTCGCTTTCGAGATGTCATGGCTATCGAACTTGATCGAACCGGTTCGCTTGCCGATGATGCCCATGATCGACTTCAGCGTCGTGGTCTTGCCGGCGCCGTTGCGGCCGAGCAACGTCACGACTTCCCCGGCCTTCACGTTGAAGTTGATGCCGTGCAGGATGTGCGACTCGCCATACCAGGCCTCGAGGTTTTCCACGGTCAGCACGGGTTTGCCGGCCGCCGCGGTCGTCGCGCCGGTGGAAGCGGCCATTGTCATATCAACCATGCCCGGCTCCCAGATAGGCTTCCTTGACGCGCTCGTCCTTGGTCAGGTCGGCATAGCTGCCTTCCGCAAGGATCTTGCCGCGCGTCAGCACTGTAATGATGTCGGACAGGTTGGAAACGACGCTCAGGTTATGCTCGACCATCAGGATGGTGTATTTGGCCGAGATCCGCTTGATCAGCGCTGCGATCTTGTCGATGTCCTCATGTCCCATGCCGGCCATCGGCTCGTCGAGCAGCATCATCTCCGGATCGAGCGCCAGCGTGGTGGCGATCTCCAGCGCGCGCTTGCGGCCGTAGGGCATCTCCACCGCCGGCGTGCTGGTGAATTCGCTGAGGCCGACGTCCTCGAGCAGTTCCTCGGCGCGGCGGTTGTACTGGTCGAGCACGCTCTTGGAACGCCAGAAGTCGAACGAGGCGCCGTGCTGGCGCTGCAGCGCAACGCGGACGTTTTCCAACGCCGTCAGATGCGGAAACACCGCGGAGATCTGGAACGAGCGCACCAGGCCCTGCCGCGCCACGTCGGCCGGCGCCAGCGTGGTGATATCCTTGCCATTATAAAGGATCTGGCCCGCTGACGGCTTCAGGAACTTGGTCAGCAGATTGAAACACGTGGTCTTGCCGGCCCCGTTCGGGCCGATCAATGCGTGGATCGTGCCACGGCGTACCTGGAGATTGACGTCCTGAACCGCGAAAAAACCCGCGAATTCCTTGGTCAATCCGTGGGTTTCAAGAATGAACTCATCAGACAAGCAAATTTCCCCCATTAGCCTTCGCCGCGTGTGTCCATCGCGGCTGGCCAATTTTGCACGTCCTGGTTCCTGCGGCGTCTTCGAATTCGCCACCGACCGGCCGTCTCGCGCGGAATATGCCGTCAACGGCGCGATGAACGCAAGGTGCAAAGCTGGGCAACGGCAGGGCCGTCCGCCGCACCCCCCTCGGCCATTAGTCCAATTGATCGGTCCGAATCCGGGTGGCGGCCCCCCGAAGGCCCGGGCCGCCGCGGCACGAACCGACCGCCCGTCGACAGTCGCCAAAATCACCCATTAATTGTATTTCGACGAAATTGCCCGCTTTCACACTATGTTTTCGGGGCCGTCCGATGATACCGTTGTTTTGATACCATGCTCGGATTCGCTGCCATGGATTTCGAAAGCGCCCACCCATCAGTCGTGAAATCAATCCGGCAGCGGGAATTGCTGAACAACTGGCTGCGCCTGTACGCCAGACAGAAGCAGGTGCCGGCCGTCGCCGAGTATCAGCCCGAGCGGCTGGCCGAGGAACTTCCCGATCTCGTCTACTACCTCGTCGATATCACCCTGCAACCGCCACGGCTGACCATCGACAGCAACGGCACCCGGATGTCGCACGCCTATGGCAATACGGGCAGAGGCCGCTTCCTCGACGAATATCTCGGACCGATCCTCGGTCCGGCGATCCTGCCGGCATATTATGTCTGCGTCGACCGCGCGCTGCCGACCTATACCGTTACCCTGGTCGACGACATCAATGGCCGCCGGGTAGCCTATGAGCGCCTGCTGATGCCGTTTTCCGATGGTCACGCCGTCAGCCATATCGTGGCATCGCTAAAAACCATCAGCGAGGATGGCGACTTCGAGATCAAGAACCTGCTGCGCGGCCACCAGTCGCTGCCGCCGCCGATCATTCGGACGGTGATCGACCGCGACCTGTTTCATCGCCTGCCCAGCCGCATCGCCGCCGGCGACATTATCGAGTTCGGTTAGCGAGACGCGAAGAAGCCGGCGATCATCCGACTTCCTTCGCATAAATCTCCGGCCTGAAGCCGACCAGCAGGCGGCCACCGAGATCGAGCACCGGACGCTTGATCATCGACGGCTGCGCCAGCATCAGCGCAATCGCCTTGGCCGCCGTGAGATCCTGCCGGTCCGCCTCGTCAAGCTTGCGGAAGGTGGTGCCGGCGCGGTTCAGCAGGGTTTCCCATCCGACCTGCTTCACCCACCCCGTCAGCCGGGCCTTGTCGATACCCTCAGTCTTGTAGTCGTGGAAGCCATAGGCGACACCGTGGCCGTCGAGCCAGGCGCGGGCCTTCTTCATGGTGTCGCAATTCTTGATACCGTAAATGGTGATGGTCATGTCGGTTGATTCCGGACTGCTGGTTCAAGGCCTAGCAGATCGGCGAATCTGGCGTAGGGTCAATCGCAATCTGCATCGGGAGCGACAATGGAATTCACCGCGCTGTTTCTGGCTGTCGCCGTCGTGATGCTCGCCGCCTGGCGTGGCACGCGCCGCTGGGCGCTGTCGCTGTTCGCCGCGACCTTCGTGGCCTGCGTGGCCACCTATCTGCACCACGCCACCGACGTGCTGAAACTGTCGTTCTGATGGCGACCCTGACCCCGGCGCGCGCCGTCACTCTCAATGCATTGGCACTCGGTGCCGTCGCGCTGGTGCTGGCCGCCGCCTTTGCCGCGCAGCTTGTGCTGCACGAACTGCCCTGCCCGCTGTGTCTGCTGCAGCGGATCATGTTCGCGCTGCTGGCGATTGGCCCGATCCTGAACATCCGCTTCGGGCCGCGTCCCAGCCACTACGCGCTGTCACTGCTGGTGGCGGTCGCCGGCGCGGTGGTCTCGACCCGGCAGGTGCTGCTGCACATCATGCCCGGCGACCCCGGCTACGGCACCGCCCTGCTCGGCTATCATTATTACACCTGGGCCCTGATCGGCTTCGTCGCGGCCATCGTGCTGATCGCCGTGATCCTGCTGTTCGACGCGCAGTTCGCGCCGGCGCCGGCGGCCGGTGGCGTTGCGCGCATGGCGGTGTGGCTGGTGATCGGACTCGTCGCGCTGAACGTGCTCTCGACCCTGCTGGAATGCGGCTTCGCCGCCTGCGCCGACAATCCGGCAGTCTATGAACTGCTGAAACGCGGGCCGTGAGCCGCCCGCTCAACCATAGGCCCTGACGAAGAACACCAGCGTCGTCACCCCCGCCACCAGCACGGTCACAAGGCGAACCACCGCCGGCGGCAGCCGCCTGCCGGCGTGGGCGCCGACATAGCCGCCGAGCAAGGCGCCGACGCCCATGGTCAGCGCTTCCGGCCAGCGCACGACGCCGGCGACGATGAAGCACAGCACGGCGACGCCGTTGGCTGCGCTGACCAGCAGGGTGCGCGGGGCGTTGAGGGCCTTGACGTCGGCGCCGTCGAGCAGCGCCCAGGCAGCCATCATCATCAGCCCCACGGCGCCGCCGAAATAGCCGCCGTAGATGCCAAGCACGAACTGGATCAGCAGCACGGTGACCAACCCGGCGCGGAACCGGGCGCGCAGCGCCGGCCCGATGCGCGGACCGAACGCCAGCATCAGGCTCGCCGCCAGCAGCAGCCATGGCAGCACGCGATCGAACACCGAGGTCGGCGTCCACAGCAGCAGCAAAGCGCCGAGCAGTCCGCCCGCCAGCGTCGCCCACAATGTCGGCCGCAGCGGCACACCGCAGACCTGGGTCAGCCCGTCGCGATAGACCCAGGCGCTGGCCGCGCCGCCGGGATACAGCGCCACCGTCGAGGAAGCATTCGCGGCGACCGAAGGCACGCCGGCCGCGATCAGGGTCGGCAGGGTCACGAAACTGCCGCCGCCCGCAAGCGCATTCATGGCGCCAGCCAGAATGCCCGCGCCCGCAATCAGAAACCAGCTTGTCATGCCGCCTTGTGGCCCAGCACTCGCCCCCTCACAAGACGGAACATCCGGTGTTAGACTTAGGGAAATCCGAAGGGACAAGACCATGCGTTTCGACCTGATCGACCTTCGCCTGTTCGTCGAGATCGTGCAGTCCGGCAGCATTTCCAAAGGCGCCGCAGCGGCGCACATGGCACTGGCCTCCGCCAGCGCGCGGGTCAGCGGCATGGAGGCCGCCCTCGGCGTAGCGCTGCTGGAGCGCGGTCGCCGCGGCGTGATCCCGACGGCCGCCGGCCGCACGCTGCTGCACCATGCCCGTGCGGTCACCGGCCAGGTGGAGCGGATGCGCGGCGAGTTGCGGGCGTTTTCGTCAGGGTTGAAGAGCGAGATCAAAATGCTGTCCAACACCGCCGCCCTGGTCGAACTGCTGCCGGCGGCCCTGCGCGTGTTCCTCGCCCAACATCCCGATGTGGATATCGATATCGAGGAGCGCACCAGCGCCGACATCGTGCTGGCGGTGGCCGAAGGCCGCGCCGAATTCGGCGTGGTCGCGGGCAGTGCCGACCTCGGCCGGCTGGAAACCCGGCCGCTGGCGGTCGACCGCCTCACCGTGATCGTCGCGAAGGGCCATCCGCTGGCGCAGCGCACCGAGATCGGCTTCGCGGAACTGCTCGACCAGCCGTTCGTCGGCCTCAGCGCCGGCGCGCTGCACGAGCATCTGGCGCGCCATGCCGCCCGACTCGGCCGCCGCATTACCTACCGCGTCCGCCTGCAAAGCTTCGGCGCGGTGGCACGCCTTGTGGAAGCCGGCATCGGCATCGGCGTGTTGCCGCTCGCCGCCGTCGAACACTACCGCACAGCCGGCCTCGCCGCGATCCGGCTTAGCGACGACTGGGCCAATCGTCGCCTGCTGGTTTGCGCAACGGATTTCAGCGCGCTGTCGGGGCATGCCCGGCTGTTTGTGGAGGAGTTGGAGCGGCAGGCGGCAACAGGCTAGGCGTTCACTGCTGCGTTGTCCTGCCCGGCAAACCAGCGCGCCAGCAGCAGCATTGCCATTGGAAAGGTCACCAGCCACAGCGCGCCGACATAGATCAGCGACGGCCAGGCCAGTTGCAGGATCAGGAACGGCGCCAGCGCGCCATTGGCGAGGAGCCAAAGCCTCAGGATGCGATGCCGGCCGGCAAAGAGCGGCGCGGCGAACAGCAGCGACAGGCTCATCAAAGTGTAGCCGATGAGGTCGATGCCGGTCATCAGCTGGTTCTGACCGCAGCAGGCCAGCAAGGCGTAGCGCGCACCGTCGCCGCGCAGGTCATGGGGGATGACGACGCCGAGTTGCGTGACATAGACGATGCAGGCCATCACGCCATACATGATGGCGAACGCCAGCGCCGCGAGACTGCACGTCTGTTGTTCCGCCGGAGCCGTCCCGTGAACCGCGACCATGGTGAGGACGAAGGCCGGGGCCAGTGCCAGCGACGGCGCAAAGATCAGGATACGGTCCCACGGATCCACCAGCACACCGGCGACCTGCAGCAGTTGCGGGATGCCATAGGCGACGCTTGCCACCAGCGCAGCCGACGCAGCCCACATGCCGAACCGGTATTTCAAGGATGCGGTCCCCGCGCGACGCTCTGACACTGCGGCTTGATACCGCGTCTGCGTCGCGCGATCCTTGACACCGATCAACCCACGCGCGTCATGGATCGGGCATTCCCGATGCGGCAGCCGATTGCCGGCTGCACGGAAAGCAAAGCATGCCGAATGCGTCGACCCCACCGTCTCGTCTTGGTCTCAGCGCGGCGGAAGCCGGCGCGCGACTGGCGCGCGACGGATATAACGAGCTGCCGCGCTCGGCGCGACGCACGCCGTTCCGCATCGTGCTGGAGGTGATCCGCGAGCCGATGCTGGCGCTGCTGATCGGCGGCGGCGCTGTCTACCTGCTCCTGGGCGACCTGACGGAGGCGGTGATCCTGATCGCCTTTGCCGGCCTGTCGGTGGTGATCACCGTGGTTCAGGAAACCCGCACGGAACGCGTACTGGATGCGCTGCGCGACCTGACCAGCCCGCGCGCTCTCGTGATCCGCGATGGCGAGCGCCAGCGCATCGCCGGTCGCGAGGTGGTGCGCGGCGACCTGATCGTGCTCGGCGAGGGCGACCGCGTTCCGGCCGATGCGCAGTTTATCGAAGGTCAGGACCTGCAGGCCGACGAATCCCTGCTGACCGGCGAATCCGTGCCGGTGCGCAAGATGCCGGACCCCACCCTGTCCGCGCAGCGACAGCGGCCGGGTGGCGACGATCTGCCCACCGCCTTCTCCGGCGCCCTGATCGTGCGCGGCACGGGCATCGCCGAAGTGGTCGCCACCGGCGCCACCAGCGAGATCGGCCGGATCGGCAAGACGCTCGGCAGTCTGGAGACCGAGGCGCCGCACCTGCAGAACCAGACCCGCAAGATCGTCGGCATCTTCGCGCTGGTCGGCGGCGCCATCAGCGCGCTGGTGGTCATCCTCTACGGCACCTTGCGCGGCGGCTGGCTCGACGCGGTGCTGGCCGGCATTGCCGTGGGCATGTCGATGCTGCCCGAGGAATTCCCGGTGGTGCTGACGGTGTTCATGGCGATGGGCGCCTGGCGCATCTCGCAGGTCCGCGTGCTGACCCGCCGCGCCACCGCCATCGAGACGCTGGGATCGGCCACGGTGCTGTGCACCGACAAGACCGGCACGCTGACAGAAAACCGCATGACCATTGCCGAACTCCGCCTGCCCGACGGTGCGCGGTGCGTGGTCGATGCCGGCAAGCCGCTGGCGGAGCCGTTCCGGGACCTGGTCGGGTCCGGCGTCCGGGCCAGCGCCATCCAGCCGTTCGATCCGATGGAGAAGGCGTTTCACATATTGGCGGCCTCCAACGCTCCGGCAACGACGGCGGTCGCTGGCCATCTGGTCAGGACCTACGCGCTGCGTCCGGATCTGCTCGCCATGTCCAATGTCTGGCAGCCGGCCGCAGGTGGTGCATTGCTGGTCGCGGCCAAGGGCGCACCGGAAGCGATCGCCGATCTCTGCCGCCTCGCGCCAGCACAACGCGAAGCCGTCACCGCGGCCGTGGACGAGATGGCGGCGGCCGGGCTGCGCGTGCTCGGCGTGGCCCGTGCGCGGTTCACCGGATCGGCGCTTCCGGATGCACAGCGCGATTTCGCCTTTGAGTTTGCAGGGTTGGTCGGGCTCGCCGATCCGCTGCGGCCAAGCGTGCCGGCGGCCGTGGCCGAGTGCCGCTCCGCCGGCATCCGCGTCATCATGATCACCGGCGACTATCCGACCACGGCGCGCGAGGTGGCGCGCCAGGCCGGACTCGGCGACAGCGACCCGATCAGCGGCGACGAACTGGAAACGCTGACCGACGCGGAGCTGATGGTGCGGATCAGGACAACATCGGTGTTCGCCCGCATCATGCCTGAACAGAAGCTGCGCATCGTCCAGGCGCTGAAGGCCGACGGCGAGATCGTCGCGATGACCGGCGACGGCGTCAACGACGCGCCCTCGCTGAAGGCCGCGCATATCGGCGTCGCCATGGGCGGCCGCGGCACCGACGTGGCCCGCGAGGCGTCATCGATCGTGCTGCTCGACGATGATTTCGGCTCGATCGTGACCACGGTCCGGCTCGGCCGCCGCATCTTCGACAACCTGCGCAAGGCCATGAGCTTCATCTTCGCGGTACACGTGCCGATCGCCGGCCTCGCTTTGCTGCCGCTGATCTTCGGCCTGCCGATCCTGTTCGGTCCGATGCACATCGCCTTCCTCGAAATGGTCATCGACCCCGTCTGCTCGCTGGTGTTCGAGGCCGAAACCGAGGAAGACGACCTGATGCGGCGGCCGCCCCGCGATCCCGCCGAGCCGCTGTTTTCAATGCCGATGATCCTGTGGAGCGTGTTGCAGGGCGCCCTCGCCTTCGCGGTGGTGGCGGCGATCTTCGTCATCGCGCTCCAGCGCGGCATGCCGGAAAACGAGGTGCGGGCGCTGACCTTCTTCTCGCTGGTCATCAGCATCGTCGCGCTGATCATTCTCAACCGGTCAGCCAGCACCTCGCTGCTGAAAGCGATCCGCCGTCCCAACCGCGCGCTGGCGCTGGTGATCTGCGGAGTGACGGCGATGCTGGCGCTGACCCTGCTATGGCCGTTCGCGCGCCGCCTGTTCCGCTTCGGACCGCTGCATGCCGACGATATCACGCTGACCATCGGCGCCGGAATCGTCATTCTTGTGGTGCTGGAACTGCTCAAACCGCTATGGAGCAGGATATTTCCCGCTGCCGCGCGAAACAGCCCGATCGCGCCGCAGCCGCTATGATCTCTCGCCGTTCCGTCAGGATGGCTTCCCGGTCCGGTGCTTCTTCCTCAGGGCGCGACGTTTCTGCTTTTCCAGAAAATGCATCACTTCCAGTTTCAGCCCGTCCGGATCGAGGAAGTACACGGCATAATACCCCTCGCCATAGCTGGGATAGTCGGCGGGCGCATCGACGATCTCAACGTGTTCGGCCAGCAGAAAGGCGTAGAGCGCGTCGACCTCCTCGCGCACGCCAAGCTCGAACGCGTAGTGATGATAGCCGATGTCGCCCGTATGGTGCTTGTGACGCCGGCCTGCAGCGTCCGCCTCCGTGATCCAGAACATGGTCTCGCCATTGTCCCAGCCGACCACATTGTCGAACTCCCACTCCAGGGTGAACCCCATGAAGCCCAGCACCTTGTCGTAGAACTGCCTGGAGCGCGCCAGATCGCTGACGCGGATGGCGAGATGGTCGATACCGATGACCTGGACCATGGTCGTTCTCTCTGGCCGCTGCCCGCGGGGATATCGGCTGCAACGATCATCAACACGCCGCCCTGCTGGGGCGCAAGCCCCGAAAGCAGCTTTAGCTATGCGAGAATGCGAGACCCGCTCAACGGCGGCGTCTGCGGGTCATCGAGATGTCTGCGGTCTGGCGCGACCGTTCACGGAGCCGTTGGGGCGACACGCGGCACCGGAGTTATATCGGTCGGCGGAGCAATGGTCGGCGGAGCAACGGGCGGCGCTTCTGTCTCAACGGCCGGCTCGTCGGCAACTGCCTCCGGAGGAGCGATCGGCGCGGCCGGAGCCGGCGCAACCTGGGTGACGGGTGTGGCAACAGCAGCGGTCGGCGCGCACAGGGTCATGCCGGCTGCGGCAGCGGCGCCGACCAAGGTGGCCAGCGATTTCAGTTCAGCCGGCTGCCGGGGGTCCTGGACGACGGCACCGGCCTCCTCGACCAGCCGTGCATTGCAGGCGCAGGTCTGAATCCCGCCGGACGGCGTGCAGGCATCGTGGTGCATGCAGGCCACGTCCAGGGCATCAATCGGGTCGGCACCTGCGCGATTGCCGACGCCGCAATAATTGCCGTGAAATACCAGTTCACCGTGCTTCACCACGGCCGGCGTATCGGCGGCCGCCGCCCGCTTGTCTTCACGCTCGCCGGCCTGCGCGGAAGCCAGCCCGCCAAAGAAGGTCCAACAGACCAGCGATAGCGCGCAGAAACGCTGTATTCGAGGGGAGCGTGTGGTGAAAATGATCATAACAGGGCGTTCCGGGGGGACCGACCGGCAATTCCGGTCCGGGAACATACGCGCCACCTCGCCATCGGTTCCCGCAGGGCGTCGGTACCGGAATTCGCACGGTTTGCGCAGTCGCGCCGTCAGGATGGAGAATAGCGCCGGGTGCGATAATACGTTGGCAAGCTGCCCATGCGACAACAGACCATGACCATCCGCCCCATCATCCGCTATCCCGATCCGCGCCTGGCGCTCCCGGCACAGCCCGTCACCGCGTTCAACGACGCACTGCGCGACCTCGCGCGGGATCTCACGGAGACCATGCACGCCGCGCCGGGCATCGGCATCACCGCGCCGCATGTCGGTCTCGCGCTGCGGCTGGTGGTCCTCGACCTCGACCCGGTCGATGGCGCGCGCACCTATGTCAATCCCGACATCGTGTGGGCCTCTCCGGAGATGATCATGCATCAGGAGGGCAGTGTCTCGATGCCCGGCGTCAACGACGACATCCAGCGCCATGCGCGGATCCGCATCAGCTATCGCGACCTCGATGGCAACCCGCAGATCGAGGAATCAGCCGGGCTGCGCGCGGTGTGCCACCAGCACGAGATCGACCAGCTCAACGGCATGTTCTGGCTGCAGCGGCTGTCCCGGCTCAAGCGCGAACGACTGATCAAACGGTTCGAGAAACTGTCGCGGGCCTGAGTGCTTCGACGCCCGCGCCACGGGCGCGGGCGTCGGGATGATCCGTTTCGGCAATTGTCTTTTCGTGGTGGGCTCAAAGACGGTCGGCGTCGATCACCGCCTCGGCGAAGGCGTGCGGCGCCTCCTGCGGCAAATTATGCCCGATGCCGCCGCTGATCGCGCGATGCTCATACTTGCCCGTGAACTTCTTCGCATAGGCGCTGGCCTCCGGATGCGGCGCACCGTTGGCATCGCCTTCCATGGTGATGGTCGGCACCGCGATATCGGGCGCCTGAGCGAGGCGCTTTTCCAGATCATCGTACTTCGCTTCGCCCTCGGCGAGGCCGAGGCGCCATCGATAGTTGTGAATCGAGATGGCGACATGATCCGGATTGTCCAGCGACGCCGCGCTGCGATCGAAGGTGGCGTCGTCAAAATTCCATTTTGGCGAGGCGATCTGCCAGATCAGCTTTGCAAAATCGTGCCGATACTTGTCGTAGCCCGCACGGCCGCGCTCGGTGGCGAAATAGTATTGATACCACCACTGCAACTCGGCCTTCGGCGGCAGCGGCATCTCGTTGGCCTTCTGGCTGCCGATCAGATAGCCGCTCACCGAGACCATGGCCTTGACACGCTCCGGCCAGATCGCCGCGATAATGTTCACCGTCCGCGCGCCCCAGTCGCAGCCGCCGAGGGTCGCCTTGTCGATCTTGAGCGCATCCATCAGGGCAATGATATCGATGGCGAGCGCGGCCTGCTGTCCGTTGCGCGGGGTTGCAGCCGACAGGAAGCGCGTGGCGCCGTAGCCGCGCAGCGAGGGGACGATCACGCGGTAGCCCGCCGCAGCCAGCAACGGCGCGACATCTGCATAGGTATGAATGTCGTAGGGCCAGCCGTGCACCAGAATGACGACCGGTCCATCGGCGGGACCATCCTCGGCATAGCTGACGTTGAGCACGCCGGCGTCGACCTGCTTCAGCGGGCGGAATGTGTTGTTGGTTGCAGGCCTGAGAGTCGCCATAGGACCAGGCGGCGTGGCGCCGGCCTGAGCGCCCGCGGGTCCGATCTGGCCAAGCTGCGCGGCGGCCACGCCAGTTGCCGCAGCGGCCAGCAGGCGACGCCGTGTATGGTCGATGTGTTGCGATGTGTTGTCGTTCGTCATCGATGGACCCTTTCCGGATGGTTGCGACCAGACACGTTGCGAAGCCGTGCTGCTTTGCTCCGGATGCCTGTGACCGATCACGATACGCTGTGAGGTAGGAAACAGCGTGGCGGCCAACAAGGCATCGCGGCGATGCCTCCACATCCCGCGCCGCAGCACGCCGCGGATTCTTTCTGGCGGTCAGCCGTTTCAGGCTCGCCTCTCCCGCCCGAAGTGCTACCATCGATATGTTTCCTGGATCGACCAAACGGCGCGAGGTGAACCCACCGGCCGCCGGCTTTTTCGTTGCTATGCGGCGAAGCGCAGACAAGCGCGCCACAAGGCGCCATCGGCACAAGGGAGGACATCAGCATGCTCGACAAGGCACCTAACGGAAAAGTATCCGAATTGTTGTCCACGCTGGACAGCGCGCTGACCGCCGGCGACATCGACCGCGCCGTCGACCTGTTCCAGACCGATTGCTACTGGCGCGACCTGGTGTCCTTCACCTGGAATATCAAGACCATGGAAGGCCATGAGCAAATCCGCGACATGCTGCAGGCGCGGCTCGCGGACACGCAGCCCTCCCATTGGAAAATCGCCGACGGCGAAGACGCCTCCGAAACCGACGGCATTGCCGAGAGCTGGATCCAGTTCGAGACCGCGGTCGGCCGCGGCTTCGGCCATTTGCGCCTGAAGGACGGCCGGATCTGGACGCTGCTCACCACCCTGAGCGAGTTGAAGGGTTTTGAGGAGCCGCTCGGCTTCGACCGGCCGATGGGCGCCAAGCACGGCATCGAACGCAACCGCAAATCATGGAAGGAGGAACGCGAGGCGGAAGCCGCTGAACTCGGCATCTCCCGGCAGCCTTACTGCGTGATCGTCGGCGGCGGCCAGGGCGGCATCGCGCTCGGCGCGCGATTGCGCCAGCTCAACGTGCCGACCATCATCATCGAGAAGAACGAACGACCGGGCGACAGCTGGCGAAAGCGCTACAAGTCGCTCTGCCTGCACGATCCGGTCTGGTACGACCACCTGCCCTATCTGCCGTTCCCGGCGAACTGGCCGGTGTTTTCGCCCAAGGACAAGATCGGCGACTGGCTGGAGATGTACACCAAGGTGATGGAGCTGAACTACTGGAGTTCGACCGTCTGCAAGAAGGCTTCCTACGACCAGGCCGCCGGCGAATGGACCGTCGTGGTCGAGCGCGACGGAAGAGAGATCGTGCTGAAGCCGAAGCAGCTCGTGCTCGCCACCGGCATGTCGGCCAAACCCAACATGCCGACATTCGAAGGCATGGATGTGTTCAAGGGCGACCAGCACCACTCGTCGCAGCATCCGGGTCCGGACAAATATGCCGGCAAGAAGGCCGTGGTGATAGGCTCCAACAATTCCGCCCACGATATCTGCGCAGCGCTGTGGGAGGCCGGCGCCGACGTCACCATGGTGCAGCGTTCCAGCACCCATGTGGTCAAGTCGGACTCGCTGATGGAATTGGGGCTCGCCGGCCTCTATTCCGAACAGGCGGTGCGGTCCGGCATGACCACCGCAAAGGCCGATCTGATTTTCGCATCGCTGCCGTACCGGATCCTGCACGAGTTCCAGATCCCGGTTTACAATGCGATCCGCGAGCGCGACGCCGAGTTCTACAAGCGACTCGAAGCGGCCGGCTTCATGCTCGACTATGGCGACGATGACTCCGGCCTGTTCATGAAATATCTGCGCCGCGGCTCCGGCTATTACATCGACGTCGGCGCTTCCGAACTGGTCGCCAATGGCAGCATCAAATTGAAGAGCGGCGTCGACGTCAAACGGCTCACCGAGCATTCGGTGATCCTGACCGACGGCACCGAGCTTCCGGCCGACCTCGTGGTCTACGCCACCGGCTATGGGTCAATGAACGGCTTCGCCGCCGAGCTGATCTCGAAAGACGTCGCCGACAAGGTCGGCAAGGTCTGGGGCCTCGGCTCCAGCACGACCAAGGACCCAGGTCCGTGGGAGGGCGAGCAGCGCAATATGTGGAAGCCGACCCAACAAGAGGGGTTGTGGTTTCACGGCGGCAACCTGCACCAGTCGCGGCACTACTCGCAGTTTCTGTCGCTGCAGCTCAAGGCCCGCATGGAAGGCATTCCAACGCCGGTCTATGGTCTGCAGCAGGTGCATCACCTCGGCTGAGCGGCGGCAGTCGGGGATGTGAGGGACGCAGCCATGCCCGCGCGCGCGGTCATCGGGGAGCACTGCCCCGGTTCCCGCTTCGATCAGATGCCGAAGATCTCGTCCTGGTCCATTCGCACGGCGCGCAGTGCGCGGGTTTCGCGCCACTGCTGCTGCTGTGTGGCGATGGCATAGGTGATCAACAACGATCGGCGCGGCGCGCCGCTGCGATTGCGCGTCGCGCCGTGCAGCAGATTGACGTCGAACAGCAGAATGTCGCCGGCCTCGCCCTGCAGCACCTCCGCCGGTTCGTGCCTCCCCGTTTGAAGCGCCGTGCCACGCTGGCTGCCCGGCACGATCTGCGTGGCGCCGTTGTCGGGGCCAAAGGCATCGAGATAGGCCAGCGCCGAAACCGCTTCGGTCCGCAGGGGATCGATGCCGTCCCGGTGCAGTTCCTGCGCGCCGCCGCCCTGACGCGGTTCGCGTCCCTCGACCTGCCCGAGGAAGAACGGTTGCTGCAGGACATGATGAACGGCCGCCAGCATGATCGGCAGGCGGCAAACCTGCTGTACTGTCGCATCGAGATCGAGCTGAGCATGACGCCAGTCGCTGCCGCGCGGAACCGGCCACGCCTCCGACGCCCGTGCGCCGCGCTCGAAGGCGTCGCGCAGCGGCCCGATCCACGCTGCGGGGATCGCCCCGCGCAACAGCAGGTAACCGCCCTCGTCGAGACGCCTTGCGTTCTCGCTGTCGAGCCGACCGAATTTGGCGCGCGTCGAACCATGCATCATGCGTATCCGGCAATGACCGCCCAGCTTCACCGATCAGATCAGCAGAACGCCACGCACCAGTCAGACAATCCGCACTCCCCGGTTGCGTCAACCTCAAAATCACCCTTGCGTCGATATCCGCCCTCGCCATACGATCACGTCTCGGACGGCAGCATTGCACGGGCAACGATATGGCAATCACCAGAGGCCCATCGTTCCTTTTCGTGTGATGTGTTGTGCGCCAGGAGAGTTCATGTTCGATCTGACGCTCAGCTTCGACAATGGGCCGGAGCCCGACGTCACGCCCGGCGTGCTCGACCTGCTCGCACGGCGCGAGATCAGGACCACGTTCTTCGTCATCGGCCAGAAGATCGCCGAGCCTGCGCGCCGGGCGCTCGCCGAACGCGCGCAGGCCGAGGGGCACTGGATCGGCAACCACACCTACACCCATTCGGTGCCGCTCGGGCGGCAGCCCGACGCCGCCATCGCCGAGCGCGAGATCACCCTCACCCAGTCCGCGCTCGGCGACCTCGCCGGGTCCGAGCGCCTGTTCCGCCCTTACGGCGCCGGCGGCCAGTTGAATGACGGCCTGTTGCGGCCGTCCGTCGTGAAGCAGCTCGAACGCGAGCGCTACACCTGCGTGCTGTGGAACGCGATTCCGCGCGACTGGAGCGATCCCGAAAACTGGGTCGAGCGCGCGCTCGAACAATGCCGGCTGCGGGCCTGGACCCTGATGGTACTGCACGATCTGCCGACCGGCGCCATGCGGCACCTCGCGCATTTTCTCGATGCCGCGGCGGAAGCGGGCGCGCGCTTTCGCCAGGATTTTCCGCCGGACTGCGTGCCGATGCGGCGCGGCGAGGTGATGCTGCCCATGACTGACTACGTTTCGAATCTCAACTGACGATTTCAACCAACAAGAATATCAAAGGGAGAAAGACGATGCGGGACCTGACCACCGAGAGCGTCACCGACGCCGTTTTCGAGCAGATGAGCACGACGCCCGATCCGCGGCTCAAGCAGGTGATGGAAAGCCTGGTGCGCCACATGCACGCCTTTGCCCGCGACGTCAGCCTGACGCCCGACGAATGGCTGAAGGCGATCGGCTTTCTCACCAAGGTCGGTCAAACCTGCACCCCGGCCCGCCAGGAATTCATCCTGTTGTCCGACGTGCTCGGGCTCAGTGCGCTGGTCAACCTGCTGCATGACAAGACGGCGGTCGAGCTGGGAACGGAAAGCAGCCTGCTCGGCCCGTTCTACCAGCAGAATGCGCCATCCTTCGCCCTGGGCGATTCCATCGCCGTGAAGGCCGACGAAGCGCCGGAGCTGCTGCTGTATGGCCAGGTCACCGACAAGCAAGGCAAGCCGCTGCCGAATGCCCAGATCCAGGTCTGGCAGACCGATGCCAAGGGCGAATACGACCTGCAAAAATTCCACGGCGAGCACATGGACATGCGCGGCAACTTCCGCTGCGACGCCGAAGGACGCTTCCATTTCCGCACCGTCATGCCGCTCGGCTACTACATCCCGATGGACGGGCCGGTCGGCGCGCTGATCCGCGCGCAGCAGCGCCACGGCTGCCGGCCGGCGCATATCCACTTCCTGATCGGCGCCGAGGGTTATCGCGAACTGGTGACAGCGATCTACCTCGGCAACGATCCGCACATCGATTCCGACACGGTGTTCGGCGTGTCGAGCTCGCTGGTGGTGATGCCGCGCGACAACGATCCGGACGCGCCGGTCAAGGGAATGCCCGCCATTCGCTACGACTTCCGCCTTGGGGTGGCCTCGGACGACGAGACCGGCCGCGTCGGCGCCGACCCGTCGCAAATCCTCGCGATGGCGGGGTAGGCATCATGAAACGCCTGCTCTCCGGACTGGCCCTCGCCGGCCTGCTCACAAGCACGACCATTGCCGGCGTCCACGCCGCGCCGCCGTCCAGCCCGGTGAAGCTCGGCGTCATCACCGACATGACCGGCAGCCTCTCCGCGCAAAGCGGTCGCGGCTCGGTGATCGCCGCACAAATGGCGATCGACGACTGCCTCGCCAAGGAATGCGCCGGGATGAAAGTCGAGCTGCTGTCCGCCGATCACCAGAACAAGCCGGACATCGCCGTCAACATCGTGCGCAAATGGATCGACGTCGACGGCGTCGATGCGGTGACCGACATCATCCAGGCCGGGGTCCAGCTCGCGATTCAGAACCTGATGAAGGAAAAGAACCGCATCGCTCTGTTCCCCGGCGGCACGGCACGACTCGCCAACGAGGACTGCGCGCCCAAGACCAGCGTGCTGTGGATGTGGGACACCTACGGCCAGGCCGTCGGTATCACCCGTCCCCTGGCGAAGCCGGACAGTTCCTGGTACTTCGTCGCCGCCGACTATGCCTTCGGCAACTCGCTGATCGCCGATGCTACCGGTCTGGTGCAGCGCGCCGGCGGCAAGGTGGTCGGTTCGGTCAAACATCCATTCAACGCGACAGGGGATTTCGCGTCCTACCTGCTGCAGGCGCAATCGTCCGGCGCCGGCATCGTCGCCATCGGCTCGACCGGCGGCGATCTCATCAACATGCTCAAGCAGGCCCGCGAATTCGGGCTTGGCAAGGACAAGCAGAAGGTCGCGAGCTTTGTGCTCACTCTGCCCGACGTCGCGGCCCTCGGCCTTGACATCACCCAGGGCATCACCGTCAACGAGGCGTTCTACTGGAATCTGGACGCGCAAAGCCGCGCGTTCGGCAAGCGCTTCTTCGAACGCTATCAGGGGATGCCGTCGACCATCCAGGCCGGGGTCTATTCGGTAACCCTGCATTACCTCAAGTCGGTCGCCGCCGCCGGCACCGCCGACACCGCGGCAGTGATGGCCAAAATGCACGAACTCCCCATCTCCGATGCCACCGTGCGCAACGCCACCTTGCGCGTCGACGGCAGGATGGAGCACGATTCCTATCTGTTCCGGGTCAAATCGCCCGCCGAGAGCAAGGAGCCGTTCGACTTCTACGAGCTGCAGGCGACGATCCCGGCCAAGGAAGCGTTCCGGCCGCTGGCGGAGAGTGTCTGTCCGGCGTTGAAGTGAGTGCGGTGCGAATGACATTGCGCGAGCAATCGGTCTTTAAAATCGCTCGCTCCGACGCGTTTGGCGACCACAGCGCGACTTCAATCAGCCGTCGGTCACCGTCACGCCGGTCACCTTGGCCGGTCTGACAGCCGAGCAGGCGCCGCTCAGCAGGACGCGGCGGACCTCGGCGTTGCTGTATTCATGGCCGTTCACTGCCGGCACTTCGACATCCCAGGGCCCTGCGGAGTCACCGGGATCGCCTCCGAAGGTCCAAGTGCCCGCCGGCAGGCATCCCAGAATGTAGTTCTTCATGGTCGCCACCGACGGGTTACGCCCGCGGCCGCCGAAGGTGAACTGCAGCTGATGGTCGGTAGCGGCAAAGGCTGGCTCGGCAAGGGCTGCGGTCAGCACGGTCGCGGCGAGCACGACTCGGAGAAGATCTCGGGGGCACCGTGGTCTCATAGGACATCCGGCATGCTACGCACCTAATGCGTTTATTTTTTATCAAACACAACTTATTGTCAAGTCGATTGCGCCAGAGTGCGACTGCCGGAACACGCCGATCAGGTCTGGTGCGCGCCGCCGCGGCGGCTGGCGAGCAACCGCAGCCACGGCGCCGAATGAAACGCGCTCATCAGCAGGTACATCGGGATCATGCCGGTCAGGGGCGATGCATCCGGCGCCGAGCACAGGATAGTGGGCATGCCGCCATCCTGGAGCCCCGCAGCAAGTGCCTCAGCGCGAAGGCCGTTCCGGGTCAAGTCCCATCTGCCAGAAATCCGCCTCCAGACGCGACGCCTGGGCGAACAGAGCGGCCAGTTCGCCGAAGCGCCGCTCGGTCATTGCCCGCGCCGCCAGATCGTCGAGATGACGGCGCGCCTTGATAGCAACGTCCTGATAGATCTCGCCGGCGTATTCGCTGATCCAATCCCGATAGGGATGATCGCCCAGCGCCGCGACGCCGTGGGGTGCGAGCTTGCGGCCGATCTCGGCATAGCCGATGACACAGGGCGCCAGCGCCACATGCAGGTCGAGCAGATCGCCGGCCGCGCCGCAGTCCAGCACGAAGCGCGTATAGGCGATGGTCGCC
>DATCUS010000209.1:0-9401 GCA_036561845.1 Tardiphaga sp.
GGTCCAGGTGCTGGCCGACCTCAGCGTACCCGGCCGGCCGGAGGTGTTCGCCGTCGGCGACACGGTGTCCATCGCCGCGCCTGACGGCCGGCCGGTCCCGGGCATCGCACCGGCAGCCAAGCAGGAAGGGCGCTATGTCGCCGGCGTCATCAAGGCGCGGCTGCGCGGCGCGACGCTGCCGCCGTTCCGCTATCACCACGACGGCAGCCTCGCGCAGATCGGCAAGCGGCTGGCGGTGATCGATTTCGGCCGCTTCAAGCTGCGCGGCGCGCTGGCGTGGTGGATCTGGGGCATCGCCCACATCTACTTCCTGATCGGCCTGCGCAACCGGCTCGCGGTGGCCATCAACTGGCTGTGGATCCACGCCCGCGACCAGCGCGGTGCGCGCCTGATCACCCAGGGCAGCGGCCGGACATCGAGCGCGCCGCCGCCCGCGAGGGAGGACGACAGTACTCTGTAGTTCGTAGGGTGGGTTAGGCGCCCTTGCGCCGTAACCCACCCTTGTCCGTGTCGTGCTGATCGGTGGGTTACGCGCTTCGCGCTAACCCACCCTACGACATGCGACTACCTGGTGCCGTAGGCGCGGTCGCCGGCGTCGCCGAGGCCGGGCACGATGTAAGCGTGCTCATTGAGGTGGTCGTCCACCGCGGCGGTCCAGATCGGCACGTCGGGATGCGCGCCGCGCAGCCGCTCGATGCCTTCAGGCGACGCCAGCAGGCAGACGAAGCGGATGTCCCTGGCGCCGCGCTCCTTGATGCGGTCGATCGCCGCCACGGCGGTGTTGGCGGTGGCCAGCATGGGATCGATCACGATCACCAGCCGCTCGTCGAGATTGCCCGGCGCCTTGAAGAAATACTCCACCGCGACGAAGGTTTCGGGATCGCGGTACAGGCCGATATGGGCGATACGTGCCGACGGAACGAGGTCGATCATGCCCTCGACGAAGGACAGGCCGGCGCGCAGGATCGGCGCGAACACCAGTTTCTTACCGGCGATCTCCTTGCCGGTCATGGTGGTGATCGGCGTCTCGATCTCCACGTCGGTGAGCGGCAGGTCGCGCGTCACCTCGTAGCACAGCAGCATGCCGATCTCGTTCAGCAGTTCGCGAAATCCCTTGGTCGAGCGGGTCTTGTCGCGGATCAGCGTCAGCTTGTGCTGCACCAGCGGGTGGGTAACGATATTGACGCCGTCCATCATTGCTCTTTCCGGTTCAGAATACAGTGCCGTCGCTGATCACCTTGATCGGCGGCGAGGAATCCGCGCGACGCTGGCGCGCCAGCACGCGTCCGGCCGCCCATGTGCCGCCTTCGAGTATCTTCGCCAGCGGCAGCGACGTCGAGTCAAGCTGCAGGCGCTGCCGCAGGCCTTCCGCCAGCCGGTCCAGCAGGGCCACCGTCAGCGCGCGCCATTCGACCACCAGCGTTGAACTGACGTCGTGCTCACGTTCGGCGTCGGCGGCATCGCGAAACGCCAGCACGCCGATATCGACGAACAGTCCGCCATTGCGATATTCGGCGAGCCCGGTGAGGCCGTCGATGTCGGTGACCTCGATGCCCGCGGTCTGCAGCGGCTCGATCAGCGAATAGGACAGCCACTGCGACAGCTTGTGCAGCGGCATCAATTCGCTGGTGACGTCGTCGGATTTCAGCGCGGGATGCTTCCAGCAGTCGCCGAGCGCGATGCCGCCCAGCGTCAGCCGTGACGGCCAGATCTGACCGAGGCGCTGCAGCAGCACCGAGAGAATGGTCGGCGCCGGCAGCTTGCCCTGATGCGACAGCATGACGAGCTGGTCAAACAGTCCGCCGGGCCGTGGCGTGTCATGCATGCCGAACACCTCCGGCTTCGACGCCACCAGCGCGCCGAGACGGCGCAGCAGGTCGGCGCGGCCATCGAGGCCGACCAGCGGATTGGACTCGGAGACCTGCATGCCGCGCGCGAGGTCGGCGACGTCGAGTTTGGCCAATACGGCGGCATCGACGCGCAACGGCTGCTTGGGGTCGGCGGAAAACGCGCCGTCGCAGAACATCGCGAGGCTCGCCAGGCCCAGCCCCTCGGAGCGGCCGATCTTGTGGCCGGTCTGGGGGTCGGTGTAGCGCCACGCAGGGCCCGCGCCGGCGTCGAGGAACACACTGACAATGGCGAGGTCAAACTCGGCGCGCGCACGGGCGGCGCTGTCTTGCCATGCGGTGGCGTCAGCCAGCGTCGCCCAGCGGTTGTCACCGTCGCTGACGAAGTGTCGCCAGCGCGAATGGAACGGCACGTCAAGCGACGGATAGGCCGCGCGCGTCGTCGCCAGCACCAGGTCGATGGCTGCATCCATGCGGCCGAGATCGATGCGGAAGCTTTGCAACTTGTCTTCAAGTCCGATCGCCAGCAGGCGATGGGCGCGCTCGCGCACCGCGCGGGCTGACAATAATGACAGGGCGGCCGAGGTCTCTGGATTCAATGAATTCACCGCAGCGCTCTCAATACTTCTCGAGCGGGCGACCGACCGAATCCTTGAGATCCTGCGGCTTCACCGGCTCCGGCGAATAGTAGCCCGCGGCCTTCTTGGCGGTCATTTCCACATGAGCGTCGGCCGGGATCATGTCGTCGGGAATCGAGACACGCTCGACGATCTCGACGCCCTGGCTGGTTAGTGCATCATGCTTCATGTCGCTCATGGAGATGAAGCGATCGATGCGCTTGAGGCCGAGCCAGTGGATCACGTCCGGCATCAACTGCTGGAAGCGTGCATCCTGCACGCCGGCCACGCATTCGGTGCGCTCGAAATACTGCGCGGCGGCGTCGCCGCCTTCCTGGCGCTTGCGCGCGTTGTAGACCAGGAACTTGGTGACCTCGCCGAGCGCGCGGCCTTCCTTGCGGTTGTAGATGATGATGCCGAGGCCGCCGTTCTGGCCCGCCTTGGCGCATTCCTCGATGCCGTGGATCAAATAGGGGCGGCAGGTGCAGATGTCGGAGCCGAACACGTCGGAGCCGTTGCACTCGTCATGCACGCGGCAGGTGATTGACGTGGTGTGGTCAGGCAGCTTGGTCACGTCGCCGAACAGGTAGGCGGTGATGCCGCCGATGGGCGGCAGGAATACCTGCAGGTCGGGCCGCGTCACCAGTTCGGGAAACATGCCCGCGGTCTGTTCGAACAACTGGCGGCGCAGATTGTTTTCGGTGGTGCCGAAGCGCGCGGCAAGGCCGGGCAGGTGCCAGACCGGATCGATGGCGATCTTGACCACTGAGACGCTACCGTTCTTGTGCACGACCTCGCCATCCTGCTTCAGCCGGCCGGCGGCGATAGCGCCTTGCAGTTCGATCAGGTCGAGCCGGGCGCGGGTGATGGCGATGCTTGGGCGGATGTCGATGCCCTCGGCGATTTCCTTGGCAAAGTTCTCGCCGACCAGGTGGCCCCATGGATCGAGCGAAACGATCTTCTGCGGGTCGATCCACTGCTCGAACGGTCCGACGGTGGCGGCCGGATGGGTGTTGGTGAGGTCGGGCCGGCGGATCGGATCGAGCGCGCCGGAGGACACGGCCAGCGCGCGATAGACCGAATAGGAGCCGCCGTGGGTACCGATGACGTTGCGATCCTGCGGGCGCGATACGGTGCCTATGACCGGTCCGCGCTCGCGTGCAGTGGGTGCTCCCCAGTGAATCGGGAAGTCGTGCTTGGCGCCCGGCGCGGGATGCGAGGTCAGCCGGATATGATCGAGACGGTTCGAGCGCGTCATCGCAAAGGCCCCCTAAAATGGCAACGGCCCGCCTTAAAAAGACGGGCCCGATTGCCAAGGAAGCAACGAATAATACCCAACTCGCGAATGATTGCAACAGGCAGGAACATTTCGGGAGCTTGTGCTTTTCACGAAGGCCAGAAATGGGGAGCGCGCAGCGGCCGCAGACCTCATCACAAGTCCCGGGTGGCACGGCATCCCGCGCGCCCGCAAAAGGCGATGACGCCCATGGAGCAGATCGATGACCATCCCCGCGGTCGGCGCCTTCGCCATCATCCCGAGCAATGATCTGCAAGCCGCGGTGCCATTCTGGGAGCGCTTGGGATTTGCTCGCACCGGCGGCGAGGGGCAGTATTTCATCATGACCGGCTGGGACTGCGAGGTGCATCTGACGCAGGCCGGAGAGGGGCCATGGCGGGTGCCTGAGCAGAACAACCCGTTCGGTGTTTTCATCCGCACGCCGCATGTGGATGCCATCGCCGCGCGTGTGGACGATCTGATCATCCGCCCCGGCGGCATCCTGCGTCACCGCGAGTGGGGTCTCTACGAGGTGGGGATTTCCGGGCCGGACGGGTTGCTGGTCCGCATTGGCTGGCCGTCCGGGCTCATGCCCGAAAGTGCGACCGGGGCGAGCTGACGCCGTCGTGCGCATTTCTTCCGGAGATCAGCTGTCCGCCATCGACCAATCGGTGGGTCAGCTTGCCGCACTGAGCGGCGGCTTGGCGGCGGCCACTTCGGCCGCGGTGCGCGCCTGAAAGCGCAGCAAGATGCGGGTGCCGGAATGCGTGGGGTCGCGCTCGACGGTGGCTTCCAGCTTGTTGGCCATGGCGTTGACAATGCGCTGGCCCATGCCGGTGGAGCGCGGATCGAGCTTGACGTTGAGGCCGACGCCGTCATCGGTGATCGACAGCATGATGTCGTCGCCGGAGGCAGACAGAACGACATGGATCGGCCCGGCGCCGTCGGGATAGGCGTACTTGACCGCGTTCATGACCAGCTCGTTGACTATGATGCCGATCGCCACCGCGCGGTCGGGATCGATCTCCATCTGTTCGGCCTTCAGCGTCAGCCGCGACATCCGGTTGCCTTCGGCGGAGCGCCGCAGATCTTCCAGCAACGCCTCGAGATACTGGTTCAGCAGCACGCTCTTGAGGTCATGCGAGGTGTAGAGCCGGCGATGCACCTGCGCCACCGCGGCGACGCGGCCCATGGCGTTGGTCAGCGCCACCTTGACGTCGTCGTCGGTGGACGAGTTGGCCTGCAAATGCAGCAGCGAGGCGATGATCTGCAGCGAGTTGCCGACGCGATGGTTGACCTCGCGCAGCAGCACCTCGCGCTCGGCGGCCAGCGCCGCGTAGCGGTCGCGCGAGGCATGGACCTCGGCCTCGGCGTCGTCGCGCGCCTTCCGGATGCGGGCCTGCTTCAGCGCGCCGTCGGCAGCGACGTGGAGCAGGGGGACGAAGTCGCCCTGGGTGTCCTTCACCAGATAGTCCGCGGCACCGGCCTTCAGCGCCGTCACTGCGATCTTGGAATCCTGCGATGCCGTCACGAACACCACCGGCGGCGCACCGGGAATCGCCTGGATCAGCTCCAGCGTTTCGAGGCCATCGAGTCCGGGCATGTACTGGTCGAGCGCCACCACGTCGATGCCGCCCTGCCTGATGCGGGCCACGCCGGCCTCGCCATTGTCGCAATGTTCGACGGCATAGCCCTGCCGCTTCAGGCCGCGCTCCACCAGCCGCGCCAAAGCGGCGTCGTCGTCGATATACAGCAGGGTGGGTGGCGCGGCTGAATTCATGCGGTGGCTTGCGGGACCTGGATGACGGAAAAGAAAAGGCCGAGTTGGCGGATCGCGTTGGCGAAACTCTCGTAGTTGACCGGCTTGGTAATATAGACGTTGCAGCCCAGTTCGTAGCAACGCTTGATTTCGTGGGCGTCGTCGGTGGTCGTCAGGACCACAACCGGCGCGCACTTCAGATGATCGTTTTCCTTGACCCGGCGCAGGATGTCGATCCCGGTCATGTCGGGCAGGTTGAGATCGAGCAGGATCAGCAGCGCCTGGTCCTTGTGAGCGAGGCCGGTACCATCGGGACCAAACAGGTAATTCACCGCAGCTGTACCGTTGGTGAACGGCAGGATCTCGTTGTTGACGCCGGAGCGGCGAATGTTGCGCTCGATCAGGCGGGCGTGGCCCTCGTCGTCCTCGATCATGATGATTTTGACAGGTGTACTCATGCTTGCTTGTCCCGTTTGGTCCCCGTCCATCTTGCCGGCAGGGTAATGGTGAAGGTGCTGCCCAGACCCAGTTCCGACGCCACCGTCATGGTACCGCCGAGCCGCCGCACCAAAGCGCGTACATGCGCCAGGCCGATGCCCTGACCCGGTTTGTCCTGTGTACCCGCACGCCGGAAAAGATCAAAGATCCGCTGATGGTCCTTCGGATCGATGCCGCGCCCGTTGTCGACGACTTCGTAGATCGCAAAACCGAGTTTTGTGCGGCCTTTGACGAGAATGTCGCCGGGCACGCCGGGCTTGAGATATTTCAGCGCGTTATCGATCAAATTTGAGAAAATCTGTTCGATCGCCAAGCGGTCGCTGACAATGTCCGGCAGCGGCTCGATACGGATCGTCGTTTCGGTCTCGGCGGCCTGGTGCGCCACCGTGGAGGCGATGTTCTCGATCAGGTCGCGGACATCGATCGGCACCGGCTTGAACTCACGGCGGCCTTCGCGGGTCAGGTTGAGGATGGCGCTGATCAGCCGGTCCATCTTGGCGATCGACGACTTGATGAAGCCCAGCGCCTCGGTGAAGTCCTGCGACAGTTGCTTGTCCTGCTCGGCCAGCGCGGGCTCGGGCAGTTCGCCGTGGGCGTCGGCGATCACCGGCTCGGGATTGCCGAGGGTGGCGATGCGGCGGAAGATGTCGCCACGCAATTCCTCGAGTTCGCTGGTGAAGCCCATGATGTTGACGAGCGGCGAGCGCAGGTCGTGGCTGACAATATAGGCGAAGCGCTGGATCTCGTCGTTGGCTTCGCGCAGGTCGGCGGTGCGTTCGTCGACGGTGGATTCCAGATTGAGGTTGTTGTTGCGCAAGTTTTCCTCGGCTTCGTCGCGGGCGCGCGACGAGCGCCGCACCAGGAAGATCGAGATTCCCGCCAGCGCGATGACGAGGCCGGAACCGGCGATGGTCACCAGCGAGGCGAGCAATTGGCTGCGATCGGCCGAAATAGTGCGCTGCGCGAAGAGGCGGTCTTCTTCTGACTGCATCGCGTTCGCGACGTCCCGGATCACGTTGCCGGTATTGTTTGCGGCGACTTCCCTGACCAGGGCGACCGCCTTCTCAGGCGTGTTGCGCTTGACGAAATCCATCTCCTGCTCGAACTGGGCGAGCCGCGAAATGATCGCCTGGCGCAGCAGCTTGATGTTTTCGATCTGCACGGGATTGTCGGCCGTCAGGCTTGTCAGCTTGTCGAGATTGGGAATGACGGTCGCGGTCGCGGCTTCGTGGTCGGTCTGAAACTGCGGCACTGCCGTCAGCAGATATCCGCGGGCCGCGCTTTCGGCGCGTCGAAGCTCCAGCAACAGGTTGGAAATCTGCTTCTGGACCTCCACGGTGTGGATGACGGCCCCGCTGTCCTCGCGGGCCCGATTGACCAGAATCACGGAGGTTGCACTGATTGCGACCAGCACAAGAAATCCCGCCGCAAGCAGCAGGATTTGTCCGATCGCTCGCTTCTTGCGCGCCGCGTCAGACGTCACAACGAACTCTCATGGCTGGCAGAAAAAGGTTCAAGCACGTCCCCCGTCCGGGAAGTATCCCGGACCAGTGCTAACGCCCGATTGCGACGCGGGTTCCCGACCGTCGAAAATATTCCGGCGGTCGCGGTCAGCTCGGCGCCTTGCCGGCAAGGTACTGTTCCAGCCAGTGGATGTGATAGTCGCCGTCGATAATGCCGGGTTCGCGGGCCAGCGCCCGGAACAGCGGCAGCGTGGTCTCGATGCCCTCGACCACGATCTCGTCGAGCGCCCGGCGCAGGCGCATCAGGCATTCCGGACGGTTCTTGCCGTGCACAATCAGCTTGCCGACCAGCGAATCGTAATAAGGCGGGATGACATAGCCCTGGTAGACCGCCGAATCGATCCGCACGCCCAGACCGCCCGGCGGGTGATACTGGGTAATCTTGCCGGGCGAGGGCCGGAAGGTCTCGGGATTTTCGGCATTGATGCGGCATTCGATGGAATGGCCGTTGATCAGCACTTCTTCCTGGGTGCAGGGCAGGTCGCCGCCGGCGGCGATGCGGATCTGCTCCAGCACCAGGTCGATGTCGGTGATCATCTCGGTAACGGGATGCTCGACCTGGATCCGGGTGTTCATCTCGATGAAGTAGAACTCGCCGTCCTCGTAGAGGAATTCGATGGTGCCGACGCCGAGATACTGCATCTCCTGCATCGCCTTGGCGCAGGTCGCGCCGATCTTGGCGCGCGCCGCGGCGTTCAGGATCGGCGAGGGGCCTTCCTCCCAGATTTTCTGGTGGCGGCGCTGCAGCGAACAGTCGCGCTCGCCGAGATGGATGGCGCCGCCGCGGCCGTCGCCGAGCACCTGGATCTCGATATGGCGCGGCTTCTGCAGATATTTTTCCAGATAGACCGAGGCGTCGCCGAACGCCGCCTTGGCCTCGTTGCCGGCGGTCGACAGCGCCATCATCAGGTCGACTTCGGTCTCCGCCACCTTCATGCCGCGACCGCCGCCGCCGGAGGCGGCTTTCACCAGCACCGGGAAGCCGATCGCCTTGGCGATGGCCATGGCGTCGTCCTCGGGACCGACGCCGCCGTCGGAGCCGGGCACCACGGGAATGCCGAGTCGTTTCGCGGTCTTCTTGGCTTCGATCTTGTCGCCCATCAGGCGGATGTGCTCGGCCTTGGGGCCGATGAAGTGCAGATTATGGTCGGCGAGGATCTCGGCGAAGCGGGCGTTCTCGGACAGGAAGCCGTAGCCCGGATGCACCGCGTCGGCTCCGGTGATCTCGCAGGCCGCGAGCAGCGAGGGGATGTTGAGATAGCTGTCCTTGGAGGACGGCGGCCCGATGCACACGCTCTCGTCGGCGAGTCGCACATGCATGGCGTCGGCGTCGGCGGTGGAATGCACCGCAACGGTGGCGATGCCCAGCTCCTTGCAGGCCCGCAGGATGCGCAGCGCGATCTCGCCGCGGTTGGCTATCAGGATCTTTTCGAACATCTTGTTTGCTTTCCGTCGTCGCCGGGTACGCTCCCGTCATCCTCACGAGCGCGCTCTTCGCGCCTCGAAGGATGGTCGCATGCACTGAGCCCTCATCCTTCGAGGCTCGCCGCGGCGGCGGAGCAAGAGCTCCGCCTGAGGCGAGCACCTCAGGATGACGTGACCGCCTTGTTACTCGATAATGACCAGCGGCTCGCCGTATTCGACCGGCGCGCCGTCTTCGACGAGAATCTGCGTCACGGTGCCGGCGCGCGGTGCCGGGATCTGGTTCATGGTCTTCATCGCCTCGATGATCACCAGCGTCTGGCCCGCCGCGACCTTGCTGCCGACCTCGACGAAGGGGCGCGCGCCGGGCTCAGAGGCCCAGTACACGGTGCCGACCATGGGCGAGGGCACGGCGCCCGGGTGTTTCGCCGCGTCCGCCACCGGGGCTGCGACGGCGAC
>DATCUS010000210.1:0-21036 GCA_036561845.1 Tardiphaga sp.
GCGAGGAGCTTCAACCCGATCCCATCCCGAACTCGGCCGTTAAACTCCTCAGCGCCAATGGTACTATGGCTTAAGCCCTGGGAGAGTAGGTCGCTGCCAGGCCTGCAAAGGACAAAGAAACCTCACCAATACGATGTCAGATCAACAAAAAACGCCGCGCTCCGAAAGGAACGCGGCGTTTTTGCGTTTGCACGTGATGCCGACAGGCTCTCCCGAGATACTGAACGCGCATGCGATCGCGATACCCGGGACGGGTGCGTCACTCTCGCCCATTGGGCATCGCCGCCGTCGTGGTTACATCGAAATAGCTTCGCGACGTCCGCCGTCCGGACGGCTGCGTGTCAACGCAATGCAGGCGCACAGGCGTGAATCGCGGCGGAAAAACCGAACCGACACGCGGCCGAATTTGAACGGATAGACAGCATGGCCCTCAAGTCCCTGATCGTCTTCGTCGATGCTTCGCCGGCGGGCGAAGCCCGGACCCGCTATGCCATTGCACTGGCCGCCCGGCATGAGGCGCATCTGATCGGCGTCTTCATCGCGACGGCGGCCTGGAAGCGAAATCCCGCCGATGCATATGTCACGGGGCCGGTCGCCGTCCGCGAAATGGTCGAGCGACATAACCTCATGGACGCTGCGGCTGCTGCCGCGGCCAGCCGGAACTTCGAGGCCGCGGCGAGCCGCGAGCGCCTCACTTACGAATTCAGGCTGATCGCGGATAGCCGCGCCGACGAACTGGTGCGTCTGCACTCCCTTCATGCCGACCTTGTGGTCGTCGGCCATCCGTCGCCGGGCGGGACACCGGCGTTGGCTTCGCCGGACGCACTGCTGATGGCGACAGGCGTTCCGTTTCTGATCGTCCCCGACACGTGGAGCAGCGATGCCGTCGCGACCAACGTCCTGTTCGCATGGAATGCGAGCCGCGAGGCGCGACGGGCGATCAGCGATGCGCTTCCGCTTCTGAAGGCCGCGCGATCGGTTGCGGTGCTGGTGATCGATCCGCAGAAGAACGCGTCGCACGGCGAGCAGCCGGGCGCCGATGTGGCGCATTATCTCAGCCGGCACGGGGTGGTTGCGCGCGTCGAGCAGCGACAGTCCAACGGCCGGGCTGTGGCCGACGTCATTCGAGAATTTGCGGCCGATGACGGTTCGGACCTGGTCGTACTGGGCGCTTACAGCCACGCCAGAACAAGGGAATTCATCTTCGGCGGCGTCACTCGCTCCCTGCTCAAGACCGTCACCGTGCCGATGCTGATCGCCCATTGAGCGGCTGCTGCGCTGTCATTGCCGGCCCGGTCGCACGACCGCGGGCCTCTCCATGTGGAACCCGCGTGCCGCCTGCGGATCGGGCAGGGACCGGTCGCTGAAATCATTCAGCCACGATTCAGCTGCAGCATTCCATCCTCGGTCGGGCCGGATGAACCGGTTCACATCCGCGACTGACCCATCTCAATCGCGTCATTGCCGAGGAGATTGCCATGCGTTGCTTCGTTCGTCCTGTCGTCGCCGCACTCGGCATCGGCAGCCTAGTGATCGCCTTCGCTGCGATGTCGGTCATCGGCAGCGGCGCCGTGCAGGCGCAGTCCGCCCAGAAGGCGCCTGCGAAGCAGGCTGCACCTGCTCCCGCACCGGCGGCAGCGCCCGCGCCGCAGATGCCGGCGCCGAAGCAGATCGCGCTGACCGAGAAGCAGATCGAATCCGTGTTGGCGGCGCAGAAGGACCTCGACGCCGTCACCGCGAAACTGCCCGAGCAGGCCGCGGCCAAACCCGATCCCAAGGTGATCGCGCAACTCGACGACGTGGCGAAGAAATATGGTTTTGCCGATTACGCCGACTACAACATGGTGATCGAGAATGTCAGCCTTGTGCTGGCCGGCTTCGACCCCAGGACCAAGACCTATGTCGGGCCGGACGCCGTGATCAAGGGCCAGATCGCCGCGGTGCAGGCCGACAAGAAGATGCCGGCGAAAGACAAGAAGGAGGCGCTGGCAGACCTGAACGCGGCGCTGAAGTCGCCGCCGCCGGCGATCGAGAACAAGGCCAATATCGAACTGGTGGCCAAGTATTACGACAAGCTATTCGCCGCCATGCAGGAAGACGAATAGCAACGTTCCGCCCCGCAATTCCGCCGGGCGGCACGAGCGCCCGGCGTGGGAAACGGCGCAGCGGACCCGCTGCGCGCCCTGCCCGCCAGCGCGCAGATGCCGGGCCGGTATCCTGTGGCTTGGTCGGCTGGGGATGCGCCTCCGCAATATTCCGGTCACTTTTGGTAAACCATTTTCAACCCTCGACGTTATACATTGGCAGGGCGAACGAGAATCGGAGACTCCTTGGACAGCATTGTGCATCTGAAGCCGCGTCCTCCTGCTGCGACCTTGGTCGCTTGGCAATTTCTCGGCCAACCCCTCCACGAGTGGCCCAGCTGGGTGCAATCGAGCTGCAAGCTGCAGCGCGACGCCGACGGCAGGCTTGAGCTGCGCCATGAACGACGCAGCGGTGTCCAAATAGTCTATCTCGAAGAATGGCTGGTCCGCGATCTCGACGGCGGCGTATGCTATTATACCGACGCGGAACTCAGGTTGACTTACGAGACGCACCGACGCTGAGCAACGACGTGTGTCGGCTCAAGTCATGATTTGCCGACTGCCGCATCTGATCTGCGGAGTTCCCGCACGCGCGCAAACGCCGCGGTCTGAACGCGTCTGCCAAACTTACATTTCCCTCCCTGCCTGTCTTTTTGATTGAACGTTTCCAGTTCTCATTCAGACCTCTCAAAACTTGGACACTTCCAGCGTCGCCATCCGACGCTGCTGACTGCCATCGGACGCGATCTCCGAAATCTTCCTCGATTTGATCCAACATTCAGGGAGTACAGAAATGGCTACAGAAGTGAATGTTCAGCCCGGCCACGGCAAGGCCGGCCGCCATCCCACCCGGCAATTCCTTGATTCACTGTCGGGCAATGATGATCCCGGCATGTTTGGCCGGATGTTTCCAAACCTCACGCCGCTTGTCGTCGATGATGCCGCCCTTCACGAACTCGCCAATGCGATGAAGGATCCAGATCCGGAAAGCGCCACCGGCAACAATACCAAGGTACCCGCGGGCTTCACCTATCTCGGCCAGTTCGTCGATCATGATATCACCCTCGACCTGACGGCGTTCGGCGAGAAGGAAGACGACCCCAATGCGGTCAGGAATTTCCGCACCCCCGCCCTCGACCTCGACAGCATCTACGGGCTCGGGCCGGACGGCAGCCGCCAGCTGTATGCGCGCAACGGCGTGAACGACAGTGGCAAGTCGCCGGGGCCGAAACTGCTGATCGGCAAGAACGTCGCTGTCGCCGATCCGCCGGGCGATTTCCGCAATGACCTACCGCGCAGCCCGGAGGGCTTTGCCCTGATCGGCGATCATCGCAATGATGAGAACCTGCTGGTGGCCCAGACCCATCTGGCAATGCTGAAATTCCACAACAAGGTCTGCGACAAGCTGATCGCCGAAGGCAAGCCGCTCAACACCATCTTCGCCGAGGCCCGGCAGACCGTGACCTGGCATTATCAGTGGATGGTTTTGCACGACTTCGTGGAGCGCATCACCGAGAAGGGCATCGTTGCGAAAATCCTGGAGCAGGGCCGCCGCTTCTACCGCTTCAAGACCACACCCTACATGCCGGTGGAATTTTCCGTCGCCGCCTATCGGCTCGGCCACAGCATGGTGCGCGACGTCTACAGCTTTAATCGCATCTTCACCCCCACCCCCGGCCCCGGCGTCATCACGGCCGCAACGCTGCAGCTGCTGTTTAACTTCACCGGTCTGTCCGGCGGCATCGTTGGCGATCTCGCGCCCAATCCGCCGACCCCGCCGCTCCCTACCGCCAGGCTGCCGGCCAACTGGATCGTCGACTGGCGGCGCTTCCACGAGGTGCTCGCCGCAAATCCCGCGGGCGTGCCGCTGAACCCGTCGCGCAAGCTGGATCCGTTCGTGGTACCGCCGCTGCACACGCTACCGGGCGAGACCGCCAACACCGACAGCGCCAGTCTGCCGTTCCGCAATCTGAAGCGGGGGGTGATCCTCGGACTGCCGTCGGGCCAGGATGTGGCCCAGGCCATGAAGATCAAGAACCCGCTCTCTCCTGCGGAGATTTCCAAAGGGCCGGACGGCGCCATCGCCAAGAAGCATGGCCTGCATGAACAGACTCCGCTCTGGTACTACATCCTCAAGGAAGCCGAGCAGCGCGGCAATGGCGAGAAGCTGGGGCCGGTCGGCGCGACCATTGTCGCCGAAGTATTTGTCGGTCTCGTCCATGGCGACCACCAGTCCTACCTGTGGCAGAAGGGCAAAAGCTGGAAGCCGACGCTGCCGTCGAAAACCCCGGGCGATTTCACCATGGCGGACCTGTTGCGCTTCGTCGGCGACATCAGCCCGGTCGACAAAATCTCGACGGTCTAGGACAGGCTGCCGGGCATCCTGACCGCTGCTGCGAATGGCCGGTCCATCGCCGCCTCCGTCGGGGGGCGGCGATGTCGGCCGGGTGGATTTAGGCTTGGCGCAGTCGGCATTGTTGTCTAAGCCCACGTCATCTTTCACCGATGCGCGAGACCGACATGCCCGACAGTTCGAAGCCAAAGGACCGGCCCGCCCTCCCGCTGCAGGGCTACAGCCTGCTGGACTACCAGCCGGATCCCGCCGTGGTCGGCATCGCCTTCGACACCGAGCAGGGCCCCTTCGTGTTCGTCGCGACCAAGGAGATCCTTGCAGCGCTCGGCGCGGCCTTTACCCAGAAGGCCTCGGAAATGCCGTCGCGGAATCCGGCGGGCTAGGGCCGGCCGCAACCTGCTGCCGTCCCGGAAATCGGGTTGGTGACGACCGGGGAATCCCATAGATTGACGGTTCAACGTTTCCGCGGGCCGGTCGCCATGCCAGATCTCCAGTTCACCCTGTTCGATACGGCCATCGGTCGCTGCGGTGTTGTCTGGGCGGCGCACGGCATCGTCGCCGTGCAACTGCCGCAGCCCAATGACGCCCAGACCCTGATCCGCATCCGGCAGCGCCATCCGGCCGTTGCCGAGGCGCCGCCGCCGGTCGAGGTGCAGGCCGCGATCGACGGCATGGTCACCTTGCTTGCCGGCACCCCGGCCGACCTGACCGCGGTTGCGCTGGATCTTGCCGAGGTCCCGGCGTTCAATCGCAACGTCTATGCCATCGCGCGAACCATTCCGCCCGGCCGGACGCTGACCTATGGCGACATCGCCAAAAAACTCGGCGGCGTCGAATTGTCACGCGAGGTCGGCCAGGCGCTGGGGCAGAATCCGTGCCCGATCGTGGTGCCGTGCCACCGGGTGCTCGCCGCCGGCGACAAGCCCGGCGGATTTTCCGCCAATGGCGGGGTGGTGACCAAGCTGAAGCTGCTGGCCATCGAGGGCGCCTACGTCAATTACACGCCGTCGCTGTTCGACTGACCTGCCGCAACTTCGTCATGGGTTTGCCGCAACGGCGTCGCAAGAGAATCCGCTGCCTCTGCGGCGGATTTTTCCGATCGACGGCGACGGAAAATGCGCCGTGCAGCACAGCGTCCCGGTGTCGCAATAGCGCTCGAGGAAATTGCGTCGCGTCACCGCCGACAGCGCCTGATCGACATCGAATTTCACCGACATCTCCGGATAGCGCGTCTGGATCGGCGAGTGCATCAGGTCGCCGCTGACCACCGCATCGTCCCGGCCGCGGCCGAACGCGACGGCGACGTGGCCCGGTGTGTGACCGGGCGTCAGTATCAGCCGCACGTGGTCGCCGATCTCATGATCGTCGGCCACGATATCGGCGCGGCCCGCTTCCACCACCGGCAGCACGCTGTCGACGAACGGCGCCACCGGTGCTGCTGCGTTCTGCGCCGTCCAGTGATCGAATTCGGTCTTGCCGAACACGTAGCGCGCATTGGGAAATGTCGGC
Organism: Tardiphaga sp.; assembly: GCA_036561845.1. GTDB lineage: Bacteria > Pseudomonadota > Alphaproteobacteria > Rhizobiales > Xanthobacteraceae > Tardiphaga. The sequence continues at coordinate 5,947 of DATCUS010000210.1, forward strand.
ACCCAGCGGCCGTCGAGCAGCCGTGTGTTCCAGCCGACGTGATCGACATGGAGATGCGTGCACATCACCACATCGATATCCTCGACACCAAGTCCGGCGGCGGCGAGCGCGCGCATGTAAGTGTCGTCGGACTTCATGTTCCACTTCGGTCGCGGTCGCGGCTTGTCGTTGCCGATGCAGCTGTCCACCAGGATGGTGTGGTGCGGTGTCCGCACCACGTAGGACTGGAAACACAGGATCAGCACATCCTGGGCATCGAGCGCGCCGATGTCGCGCATCCACGCGCGATGCTCGCCAAGCAACTCCGGCGTCAGCCCTGGCAGCAACTCCAGTGCAGGCAGGAAAGTGGTTTCCTGCTCGATGATGCGGTGAATGGCGATGTCGCCGATCTCGAAGCGGAGTGCCATGCCGGTGTCTCCGTTTACGCCGCTGGTGGCAGCGACACGCTGACCGACGGCCGCTGCAGCATCCTCTGGTGGAAGGCATCGAGCTTCGGATAGGCCTTGCGCCAGTCCTGGTCGGGAAAGCGGAAGTCGGCATAGCCGAGCACGCAGACGAGGCCGATCTGCACGATATCGAACGGCCCTGCCAGGATGTCGGGCTTCGCCTCGAACCGTGCCATGCCCTGCCAGGCGCGATTCCAGTGATCATCAGACCACGCCTGCCACTGCAGGCCCTGCGGCCGTACCATCTTCTCGTAGCGGCACAGCAGCATCGAATCCAGCATACCCTGCAGGATCGAATGGTTGCTCTTCACCTGCCATCGCGTCGGGCCGGAAGCCGGGATGAGCTTGCCGCCGCCGGCGAGTTCGTCGAGGTATTCGACGATCACATAGGAGTCGACGATGACGTCGCCATTGTCGAGAATCAGTGCCGGCAGCTTCTTCACCGGATTGATGTCGTGCATGTACTGGTCGTTGGGTTCGCCTGGCGCGACCTTGGCGGCGACGAATTCGATCTTGTCGATCAGGCCGAGTTCGATGGCGCTGATGCGGACCTTGCGCGCAAAGGGCGACGCCGGCGAGAAGGTGAGTTTCATGGAAGGATCCTTCGAGATCAAAGAGTAAGTTCGTCATCCTGAGGCGCTCGCCGCCTCGGCGAGCCTCGAAGGATGCTGCTCTGCGCTTGTGGCCATCCTTCGAGGCGCGCGAGGGCGCGCACCTCAGGATGACGGTGACCCCCCCCCGGCGAAGCCTAGGCTGCAACCACCTTCTGCTTCTGCTCGCCGAGTCCGTCGATGCCGAGAGCCATGACGTCGCCGACATTGAGGAACTGCGGCGGCTTCATGCCCATGCCGACGCCGGGTGGCGTGCCCGTGGTGATGATGTCGCCGGGCAACAGGGTCATGATCTCGGAGAGATACGACACGATCTTCGGCACGTTGAAGATCATGGTTGCGGTCGAGCCGGTCTGGCAGCGCTTGCCGTTGACGTCGAGCCACATGCCAAGCTTGTGCACGTCGGCGACCTCATCCTTGGTCACCAGCCACGGACCCAGCGGCCCGAACGTGTCGTGCGACTTGCCCTTGGTCCACTGGCCGCCACGCTCGATCTGGAAGAAGCGTTCGGAGACGTCGTTGCAGACTGCGTAGCCGGCAACGTAGTTCAGCGCGTCGGCTTCGGTGACGTATTTCGCTTTGGTGCCGATGATGATGGCGAGTTCGACTTCCCAGTCGAGCTTGGTGGAGCCGCGCGGCTTCTCGACGTCGTCATTGGGGCCGCACAGGCTGTTGTTGGCCTTGATGAAGACGATCGGCTCGGACGGAATCGCCATGCCGGCTTCCTTGGCGTGGTCTACATAGTTCAGGCCGATGGCGATGAACTTCGGCAGGCCGCCGATCGGCGATCCCATCCGCGGCGATCCGTCGACCGCCGGCAATGACGCCGGGTCGAGGGCGGCGATCTTGGCGAGGCTGGCGGGCGACAGCGCCTCGCCGCTGAAGTCCTTCACATGGGCGGACAGGTCGCGCAGCTTGCCGGCCTTGTCGATCAGTCCCGGTTTTTCGCTGCCAGCGGCGCCGTATCTTACGAGCTTCATCGTTTCTCTCCCAGTTTCTATTGATCTGTCATGGAACAGTGCGCGGCGAATTTCAACCGCCCGCGCGGGAGGCTCCGGTGAAGGCCTCCAATCCGAGGGGACCCCTGTCGCGCGAGCTGCGCTGCGAGAGCGTTTTCACCGCCAGGGACGGGATCGTCTTGTTCGGGCGGCCCTCGTCAGCGGCGAAATGCGGGATCAGCCGGAGCGGCGCCTTTGGCGTCATCCGGTCCGACCCTGGGGCAGGATAAAGGAGGGTGCCCGTCGTCTCCCGCCCGATGATCTCGATCATCTCGATGATCCTGACCTTGCCGACCGTGCATTGCATTCCCGGCATTTCCCCTTACGTCCGCATTTTGGTACCGGAAGATGATGGTTTTAGATCAATGACGCAACGGATCATCCTGGATGACACTGCGTTATCTGCCACCGCAACCCGAGGAGCGCGCGATGCCCGAATTAACCGTTTCCACCGAACAGGTCGGCTTTCTGATCGAGAAAGCGCGGGAGTTTGACGTCAAGGAAGGCGCCACCGATCCGGACTCCGGTTCCAACGGCGCCGATGACAACATGATCGACGTGCTCGACGACGGCGGCGGCGATCCGGTGGTGAAAGAGATCACCGGCTTTATCAACGCCATGAGCGAAGACGAGCAGATCGATCTGGTCGCCCTGATGCGGCTGGGCCGCGGCGACGGCACCATCGAGGAGTGGGACGACCTGCGCCGCGAGGCAGCGGAGGGCGCCAACGGACGTACCGCCAGCTATCTGCTCGGCGAGCCCCTGCTCAGCGATTTTCTTGCCGAAGGGCTGAGTGCGTTCGGCGAAACCTGGACCGACGAACGCACCACGCCGGTCACCTGACCGCTCGGCGATCGGCGACAGTTCGCCGATCGCCCGTCGGTGTTACATCGTGCCGGGGAAAGCGCCGCCGTCGAGCAGGATGTTCTGGCCTGTGATGAAGCCGGCCTTGGCGCCGCACAGGAAGGCACAGGCGAGACCGAATTCCTCGGGGTCGCCGAAGCGGCCCGCCGGATTTTCGTTCGCCCGCTTCTTCAGGAGCTCTTCCGCGGGTATTCCGGTCGCCTTGGCCTGGCCGGCGGCCACGCCAGCCATGCGGTCGGTGGCGAACGGGCCGGGCAACAACCCGTTGATGGTGACGTTGTTGCGCACGGTCTTGCGCGACAGGCCGGCGACGAAGCCGGTGAGGCCGCTGCGGGCGCCGTTGGACAGGCCAAGCACATCGATCGGCGCCTTCACGGCGGCCGAGGTGATGTTGACGATGCGGCCGAATTTTCGCTCCATCATTCCGTCCACCGTGGCCTTGATCAGCTCGATCGGCGTCAGCATGTTGGCATCGATGGCCTTGATCCAGTCGTCGCGGGTCCAGTCGCGGAAATCGCCGGGCGGCGGGCCGCCGGCATTGTTGACGAGAATATCGATCTGGCCCGCGGCCTTCAGCGCCTGCTCGCGGCCTTCGGGGGTGGTAATGTCGCCGACCACTTCGGTGACCTCGACGTCCGGATAGGCCTTGCGGATCCCGGCAGCCGTCGCGGCCAGCACGTCGGCGTGACGCGCGGTGACCGTCACATGCACGCCTTCCGCGGCGAGCGCGATGGCGCAGGCGCGCCCCAGGCCCTTGCTCGATGCGCAGACAAGCGCGCGACGGCCTTTAATTCCAAGATCCACGATATTGCTCCCAGGGGTTGCGATGATTGGTCGGCGGGTAGGGGGCGCACTGTATCCAACATCGCGGACGGTGATAAGGCCATCGCGCCGCCGCCAGCCCTGCGCCATCGCGGTTTGCGGTCACCGGAATGCCCTGTATCACTGGCCAAAAGCATCAGGGAGTTCGCTCATGTCCGGCATTTTCGACGTCAGCCAGGAAATCATCCTCGTCACCGGCGCCTCGCAGGGGCTGGGGCGGCAGTTTGCCCGGGTGCTGTCCGCACACGGCGCCGCCGTGGTGCTGGCAGCGCGCCAGACCGCCAAGCTGGAAAGCCTCGCCGACGAGATCCGCGGCAAGGGTGGCCGCGCCGTGGCGGTGCAGATGGATGTCACCGACACCTCGTCCATCGCCCGCGCGATCGATGATGCCGAGGCGCAACTCGGGCCGGTCAGCGTGCTGATCAACAATGCCGGCATCGCCGTGGAAAAGCCGGCGGTCGACCAGACCGAGGCCGACTGGGATGCGGTGATCGGCGCCAACCTCAAGGGCGCCTATTTTACCGCGACAGAAATCGCCCGCCGCATGATCGCGCGCGGGCAGGCCGGCAACATTGTCAATATCGCCTCGGTGCTGGGGCTCGGCGTGATGAAATTCCTGTCGCCCTATACGATTTCCAAGGCCGGCATCATCCAGGCCACCAAATCCATGGCGCTGGAACTGGCCGGCAACCGGATTCGCGTCAACGCGCTGGCGCCGGGCTACATCGATACCGAGATGAATCACGATTTCTGGTCGACGCCAGCAGGCGAAAAGCTGACCCGGCGCATCCCGCAGCGCCGGATCGGCACCGAATCCGACCTCGACGGCGCGATCATGCTGCTGGCCTCCGGCGCATCGCGCTACATGACCGGCAGCGTGGTCACCGTTGACGGCGGATTTCTGCTGAATTGAGCCGAAAAATCGTGAGTTTGGCCAGATTTTCGGGGGCTGGAGGCCGCATTTGTCGAGGCGCCGCCTTTGAGAAATCCAACCGTCATAAAAGCGAGAAAAGATCGTCTTAGCTCTTCCCAAAGCAGTCACGCGTTGGTACATACCCCTCGCACCGTGGGCTTTGGCCCCGGCAGCCTTCTCAGGAAGCCTCCGGACGGGATCATCGGCGCCTTTGGGCGTTGGCCGAATTCGTTTCGTTCTCGGTTTTTTGGAAGACGCGCAAGGTTTGGCGCGGGGTGGAGCAGCCCGGTAGCTCGTCAGGCTCATAACCTGAAGGTCATAGGTTCAAATCCTATCCCCGCAACCAAATTCGGACCTTACCGGTTCCGATCAGAAAATGGCCCGCCTCGCGCGGGCCATTTTTGTTTGGCGGAAAGATCGCGGGACGTCTCAGACCGCACGGGGCCCCGCCATTCGCTCAGAGTAGCGCGCCTGCGAACCGCGCCAGTTCGGCTTATTCAGCGAGGCGTCGCGGCGATGGCCGAGTTAAGCGTACCATCACCATAATGCTTCGAAGGCGAGTTCTCCAGCGTCACCCGCTCCTACGCCGGCAAGGGCACCGTGCGTTACGCGTGGTAGGCGGCATCGCCCCCGGCGAGCCTGATCGCCACCCTGTTCAGTGCTCCGGCAATCCTGCGTCGACCTCGGCCTGAACGACGCGATCCCAGGCTGCGATACAAACCGGACTTGCGTTCTTCATCGACGGCGAGACGTTGAGCCTGGTCGTGTCGGGCCGCAGCCTCAGTCCCTCCGCGATCGCCGCCTTTGCCTCCTCGAACCGGCCCGATCGCTGGTAGGCCGCTGCGAGCAGCAGGTGCGAGCGACCGGTCGCCGGCGTGATGGCGATCGAACGTTGCAGCCACGGCAAGGCCTCGTCGTAGCGCTCCATCAAGACATACGTCATGCCCGCGCCGAGCAGCCAGGTCCAGCGCGAGGCCGGCGGCGTGTCGTAACGATCTGCTTGCTTGAATGTCGCGAGCGCATCGTCGAAGCGGCCGAGATAGATTTGCCCGAGGCCGATCAGATAGAGCGCAGATCCGTTCCACGGATCGAAGCTCAATGCCTTAGCGCAGGTGACGAGGCTTTCCACGAAATGGTTGGTCGCGCTGAGGAAGCGACAAGTGGCCTCGAGCACCGGAATCGAATTCGGCTTCGACCGCAGCGCCTGCTCCAGCGTCGCATGGGCCTTCGCCTCGACTGCAACAGCCTCCTCCGGGCTGAACCAGACCATTTGGATGCCGCGCATCTGCAGCGCGGCGAGCGCTACGGCGAGATCGGCATTGTCGGGATCGTCAGTCAGCGCCTCCTGCAGCATGGTCTGTGCCGCGCCAAAGCGCTCACGCGTGGTCTGGTTGATCGAGGCGAGCGCCTGATCGACCGCCACCTTGTCGCCGCCCGCGGACGCGCCGGCCATCTTGGAGCGCGCTGCACCCGGCTCCAGAAGCTCGTTCAGGCGGCGTGCAAGCACATGACCGACGCCGGCGACCAGCCGGGACTGCGCGAGAGGCGCGTCCAACTCCTCCGCAGCGACGGAAGCTGCGACGACCGACTGAACCTCGCCGGTGGCCGCCTTGATGATCCGCGCGCGCAGCGTCCAGGACTGATCGCCGTGCTGCAATTCGCCGCGCAGCTCGTAATCGGTTGACACGGTGGACGCAGCGGCGCTCTCGCCGCCACTGACCGCCACGCGCGGCGTCACCACGCTGATGTTCTGGATCCTGGCAAAACCATCGGTGAGACGAGCGGTGACCCCGGCGGCCATCACCGCGCCACGCGCGTCGTTGCTGTCGTCAACGATCGGCACCACGGCGAGCCGCGGCGGCGTTCGCTTGAACAGCAGGTCAGGCTTCAGCACGGGCGCGGCAATCGCAAGCCCCATGACAACAAGACAAAGCCCGGCCACGGCGGCGATCGTGGCCTGCCGGCTCAAGCCGAACATGGCACGCCGTGGCCTCATGGACGCCCCGGCGACCTCAACCGATGGCCGGGGCTCGGCCTCACCGGTCTGGTCCGGCCGGGTCCCCTCGGCCTGCACGGGGCCGGCGGCGGGCGCAGCCACCACCTTCGTCGCCAGCAAATAGCCGCCGCCGGAGGCGAGCTTGACTAGCTGCCGCCGGTCGTCGCCGAGTGCGGCGCGAAGCTCGCGGATGCACTGGAAGAGGCTGTCCTCGCCGACATGGACGTTCGGCCAGACGGCCTCCATCAGTTCTTGCTTGCTGAGGACCTGGCCGGCATTGGCCGCGAACAGGCGCAGCATCAAGAAAGTCTTCGGCCGGAGCTTGATCGCAACGCCATCGGACCCGCGCAGCTCCGCCCGCTGCTGATCCAGCTCGAAACCGGCGAAACGAAGCACATCAACCCCCAAAGCGTCCATCCAGCCGGCTCGTATAGCGGAAGTCTGTCGAAAATGCCCGAAAATCGGGTCTGAAACGGAAATATCAGAAAACTTCAGAAACTAGCCACTCCCTTATCAAGACACCCCTCGCGGCCCAATGCGATGAATCCAATCGAGGACTCGCGATGGCGTGATGGGGGAAGTGGTGAGAACGGGGAAAGATTGTTTCGGGGCGGCCCGACGCCTGCGGACTGCACTGCTGACGTCGTCGGCGCTGACCTTGGCCTGGACGCTGCCGGCCACGCCGTCACGCGCCCAGGACGCCACCTGGCTCGCCAGCCCCGGCTCGGGCGACTTCAACACCGGCACCAACTGGGACCCCGGCACGGTGCCAGGCGGCACCGCGTTCTTCGGCGCCTCGAACACCACCAACCTGTCGTTTTCGAACGACACCAGTGTCGGCGGCTGGACCTTCAACGTGGGTGCGTCGACTTATAGCTTCACGGACAACTTTTTTCTGACGTTCCTTGGCGCCGGCATTGTCGTCAACGGCGGCAGTGCCACCATCACCAGCGGCGGCGAAATTGATTTCCTCAACGCCAGCAGCGCCGGCAGCGCCAGCATCGCCACCACCAACAGCGGCGCCCTGACCTTCAACAACACCAGCACGGCCGGCGGCGCCACCATTACCAACAACAACATCGTGATTTTCAAACACACCAGCACGGCCGGAAACGCCAGCGTCGCCAACAGCGGCGCCCTGACCTTCTACAACACCAGCACCGCCGGCACCGCCAACGTCACCAACAACAGCGGCGGCACGCTGAGTTTCTACGACGCCAGCACGGCCGGCAGCGCGATCATCACCAACAACAACAGCGGCGCCACCTCTTTCGGCGACGCCAGCTCAGCCGGCAGCGCCGCCATCACCAACAATGCCGGCGGCACGCTGGCTTTCTACGCGACCAGCACGGCCGGCAACGCCTCGATCGCCAACAACACCGGCGGCAACGCCTATTTTCGCGACAACAGCACGGCCGGCAGCGCCACCATCACCAACAACAGCTCCCTGACTTTCAACGAAACCAGCACGGCCGGCAACGCCGCCATCACCAACAACAACACGCTGAATTTCAACGACACCAGCTCCGGCGGCAGCGCCACCATCGCCAACAACGGCGGCACGCTGATTTTCAGCAACGCCAGCACCGCCGGCAGCGCTGCTATCACCAACAACAACTCCCTGACTTTCAACGATACCAGCACGGCCGGCAACGCCACCATCACCAACAACCACAGCACGTATTTCAACGACACCAGCACGGCCGGCAGCGCTGCCATCACCAACAACGGCGGCGGCTTTCTGGCTTTCTACGGCAACAGCACGGCCGGCAGCGCCGCCATCACCAACAACGCCGGCGGCAGTGTCGATTTCTCGGCTACATCAGGAGCCGCCGGCGACGGCAAGATCACGGCCGGCTCGATCGCCGGCGCCGGCAATTACTATCTCGGCGCCAATGAGCTGACGGTCGGCGCCAACAATCTCTCGACCAATGTCAGCGGCGTCATCTTCGATGGTGGCACCGCCGGCGGCACCGGCGCCTCGCTCATCAAGACTGGCACCGGCACGCTGACGCTCTCAGGCTCGAGCTACTATACCGGCGGCACCACGATCAATGGCGGCACGTTGCAACTCGGCACGCTCGGCAGCGCCGGTTCCATTCTGGGGACCGTCGCCGTTGGCGGCGCATTCGATGTGGTCAACGCCGACACCAGCGGCATCACCAGCATCACGAACAGCGGAGCCACGAATTTCCGCAACAGCACCAGTGCCGGCAGCGCGACCATCACCAACGACGGCGGCCTGATATACTTCTACAACACTAGCACGGCCGGTAGTGCCGCCATCGCCAACAACACCTACGGCCAAATCATCTTCAATGATTCCAGCACGGCCTCAAACGCCAGCATCACCAGCGGCTACTACAGCTTCGTCGGCTTCTACAATTCGAGCATGGCCGGCAGCGCCACCATTACCGTCAACAACGCCGGCAGATTAAGTTTTTACGACACCAGCGCGGCTGGCAGCGCGACCATCACAAACAACAGCGCCGGCTCCACGTATTTTTACGGCACCAGTACTGCTGGCAACGCGACGATCAACAACAGCAACGGCGGCTCCACGACGTTTTACGGCACCAGCACTGCCGGCAACGCGACGATCAACAGCGACGGCTCGGTCGATTTCAACCAAACAAGCACGGCGGGAAGCGCCAACATCATCAACAACGGCGTCTTGAACTTCAGTGCTTCAAGCACTGCAGCCAGCGCAACCGTCACCAACAACTTAGCAATGTCGTTCGCCGGCGCCAGCACGGCGGGCAGCGCGACCATCACCAACACCTATAATCTATTCTTCAACGGCCCGAGCACGGCCGGCAATGCCGTCATCACCAACAATGGCGGCGGCCCCTTCCATAATTCCGTCGGGACGACCTATTTCCAGGGCACCTCGACCGCGGGCAATGCGCAGCTGATCAACAATGACCCGAGCGCCATCTTCGATTTCTCCGGCAGCACCGGCCCGAACGGCGACCACAAGCTCAGCGCCGGTTCGATCGCCGGCAATGGCAGCTTCTATCTCGGCGCCAACGAACTCACGGTCGGCGGCAACAATCTGTCGACCATCGTCAGCGGCGTGATCGCCGATGGCGGAACGAGCGGGGGGACTGGCGGTTCGCTGGTGAAATCAGGCGCCGGCACGCTGACGCTGTCAGGCGCCAACACCTATACCGGCGGCACCACCTTCGCCGGCGGAACGGTCAGCGTCTCCTCAGACGCCAATCTGGGCGACGTCGCGGGCGGCCTGACTTTCAAGGGCGGCACCCTGCAGGTCACCGGCACGGCATTCAACGCCACGGCACGCGCCGTCAATCTGGGTGCCGGCGGCGGCACGCTCGACATTGCGGACGCCGCCAACGATTTCGTCATCAGCCAGAGTGTCAGCGGTAGCACGCTGACCAAGTCCGGCGCCGGCACGCTGACCTTGACCGGCGCGGCAAGTTTTTCCGGCGCGACGGTATCCGCCGGCACGCTGGTGTTCAACGACAATGCGACGGCCGGCAATGCGGCCATCGTCAACAACGCGCAGCTGGTCTTCGCCACCAGCGCCACAGCCGGCAACGCCACCATCACCAACACCAATCAGTTGACGTTCTACGGCAACACCACAGCCGGCAACGCCGTTATCTCCAACAGCAGCAACGTGCTGTTCGACGGCAATTCGACGGCCGGCACCGCGCAGCTCATCAACACCGCGTCCGCTGCCGTGTTCAACTTCTTCACCCCCGGCCTGAACAGCGACGGCAAGATCAGCGCCGGCTCGATTGCCGGCAACGGCCGCTTCGACCTCAACGGCTCAGAACTGACGGTCGGCAGCAACAATCTGTCGACCGTTGTGACCGGCGGGCTCACCGGTAATGGAAGCATCGCCGGAACATCGCTGGCCAAGATCGGCACCGGTCGGCTGACCCTGGCGGGCATCAACACCTACACCGGCGCCACAATTGTCGATGGCGGCGCGCTCGTCGTGAGCGGCACGATCGCCGCCTCGAGCGGCATCACCGTCAACAGCGGCGCGACCCTGGGCGGTGGCGGCACGGTGGGCACCACAACCGTCAACGCCGGCGGCACGCTCGCGGCGGGCAATGGCACCGCCAACTCGTCGTTGAACGTGGCGGGCAGCCTCGCGCTGCAATCCGGTGCCTTCTACATGGTGCAGATCGATCCGGCGACGTCGAGCTTTGCCAACGTCACGGGCACGGCGACGCTGGGCGGATCGACGCTCCAGGCGATCTATGCCAACGGCAGCTACGTCGCCAAACAGTACACCATCCTGACCGCCGACCGCATCCGCGGCACGTTTGGTTCTGTCGTCCAGACCAACCTGCCGTCGAACTTCCACACCGCGCTGAGCTATGACGGCACGCACGCTTATCTCAATCTGATCCTGAACTTCGTCGCGCCATCGGGCGGCAGCCCCAGCGGCAACCAGCAGAATGTCGGCAACGCCATCATCAACTCGTTCAACGCGAACGGCGGCATCTCGCTGGTCTATAGCGGGCTGACCGCGGCCGGCCTGACGCAGGCCTCGGGCGAGACCGCGGCGGGTTCGCAAGCGACCACGTTCCAGGCGATGGGCCAGTTCATGGGCCTGCTCACCGATCCCTCCGGCGCGGGCCGCGACACCGGCAGCCCCGCTGCGCCGGCCTACGCCGACAGCGCGCCAACCGGCGCCGCGCGCGATGCCTTCGCCATGCTGGCCAGGGTGCCGCCGGCCAAAACCTTCGAGCAGCGCTGGAGCACGTGGGCATCCGGCTTCGGCGGTTCGCAGACCACCGACGGCAACACCGCGCAGGGATCGAACAACACAACCAGCCGCCTGTTCGGCACCGTCGTCGGCGCCGAATATTGGTTCTCGCCGCAGACACTCGCCGGCTTCGCGCTCGTCGGCGGCGGCACCAGCTTTTCCGTCACGGGCGGCGGCACGGGCCGATCCGACCTGTTCCAGGCCGGCGCATACGTCCGCCACACCAATGGCCCGAGCTACATCACCGCCGCGCTGGCCTATGGTTGGCAGGACGTCACCACCGATCGCACCGTCACCATCGCCGGCGTCGATCGCTTGCGTGCCGAGTTCAATGCCAATGCCTGGACCGGCCGCGTCGAGGGCGGCTATCGCTTCGTCGCGCCATGGATCGGCGGGATCGGCCTCACGCCCTACGCCGCAGGCCAGCTCACGACGTTCAGCCTGCCAGCCTATGCCGAAACGGTCGTCTCGGGCAGCAATGCGTTCGCGCTCGCCTATGCCGCCAAGAGCGTGACCGACACCCGCAGCGAGCTCGGCCTTCGCGCCGACAAGTCCTTTGCCATGCAGAACGCCGTCCTCACCCTGCGCGGCCGCGCCGCCTGGGCGCATGACTTCAATCCGGATCATTCGACCGCCGCGACGTTCCAGGCGCTCCCCGGCGCCAGCTTCGTCGTCAGCGGCGCACGACCGGCAGCCGACTCCGCTCTCACCACGGTCTCTGCCGAAATGAAATGGCTGAACGGCTGGTCGGCGGCGGCCACCTTCGAAGGCGAGTTCTCCAGCGTGACGCGCTCCTACGCCGGCAAGGGCGCGCTGCGCTATGCATGGTGAGGCCGGCTGCTGCCCCCCAAGACCTGCCTTGTTGAGGCCAAGCCAAATCTCATGGTGGGGTGGGGTGGACGGGACGTGCAGTTGGTTAGCAAGCCGTTAAAGACGAAGGAAAATCACGAGCGGAGCGAGTCTGTGGGGGCGTTTGTTGCGGGCCCCCGCAACCAAACATCCTCTTGGTACGTTTAAGTGAAATAGCCGCCCTTCGGGGCGGCTCTTTCGTTTGACGGGTTCGCCACCGCCTGCAAGGTGACGATGGAGCGAAGCCCGTGCGACCTGGCAGGCAAATCAGCCAGGAAGCGGGCCGCCCGGGGCAGGAGCGGCTGGCGTACGATTGAAGCAAACCTGTCAGTGGCCGTTCGAACCTGCGCTCATGCGGCGGCGATTGAAGAGCGTGCTGGCCGCCAGGATCGACGATATGAAAGGCGGCGTGAAGTTCGACGAGCCCGCGCAGTGATCATCATCACAGGCCGATCGGGGCGGTTCAGTCCCGAAGGTCTTTCACGCAGTCGATCAGGAAATCCATGACCGCACGCACCACGGGTGCGCCGCGCAGGTCGCGATGCACGATCAGCCAGACGTCTCGGCCCACCGCCTTTGAATCCGTCGCATCATAGCGCTGCAGCCGCGGATCGGAATCACCGACGAAATGCGGCAGCGCGACCAGTCCGACCCCGCCGCGCGCGGCCGCGGCCTGGTTCTCCAAGTCACTGCTGTACAGCACGATCTCGCGCCCGGCGGCAACCGCCTTGAGCCATACCTGCTGCGCGGAGTCGTCCATGCTCTTGTCGTAGGCGATGAAGGCGAGGGCCGAGGGTGGCGTTTCCTTCAGATATTGTGGCGCGCCGTACAGGCTGAAGCCGAAATGGCCGGCCTTGCGCGCGATCAGGCCGGGTTCAGTCGGGCGGCTCAGGCGTACTGCGATGTCGGCCTCGCGCCGGTTCAGCGACGCCGTACGTTTTTCGCCGATCAGCGTCAGACGGATGCCGGGATGGCGTTGCCGCAGCCGGATCAGCTGCGGGGCGATCAGCGCGTTGGTCAGCGATGGCGGCGAACTGATGGTGACGTCGCCGCGCAGGCCGGGTTTCGCGGCCACGGCCGCGCGCTCCACCGCGAAGGCAGCGTCTTCCATCGGCGCTGCCGTCGCCGCGACGCGGCGCCCGATCTCGGTCAGCGCGTAGCTGCGGGCGCGGCGGTCGACCAGCATCATGCCGGTTTCCGCCTCCAGCGCGGCGACGCGGCGGGCCACGGTGGCATGATCGACGCGCAGTACCCGGGCCGCGGCCGACAGCGAGCCTTCGCGCGCCAGCGTCACGAAATGGCGCAGATTCTCCCAGTCGGGCATGTGCAAAATCTCACAATTGGTGTGCACCGTTGAGGAATTTTGCATATTCGCGGCTTGCGGCAAAGTGAGGGCATCGGAATTCGAGGAGACCACCCATGACCACCATCATTCGTCTCAAGGCCCCCGGCGGCATCGAGCAGCTCGAACGCGTATCCGTCGAACTGCCGCCGCCCGGCCCGGATGAGATCCGGATCCGGCAGACCGCCATTGGCGTCAATTTCCTCGATATCTATCAACGCATGGGGATATATCCGCTGACCGCGAACGCCGTTCCCGGCGCCGAGGCGGTGGGCGTGGTCGCCGCGCTCGGCGCAGACGTGACCTCGCTGCGGATCGGCGATCGCATCGCCTATGCCGGCGCGCCGGTTGGGGCCTATGCTTCCGAGCGCAATCTGCCCGCACGGCGCGCGGTCAAGTTGCCCGACGATCTCGCCGACGAGACGGTGGCATCATCGCTGCTCAAGGGCATCACCGCGCACATGCTGTTGACCAAGGTCTATCCGGTCGGCAATGGCACGACGCTGCTGATTCATAGCGCGGCCGGCGGCGTCGGCCAGTCGCTGTCGCGCTGGGCGCGGCACCTTGGCGCCACCGTGATCGGGACGGTCAGTTCGGAGGCCAAGGCGACGATCGCGCGTGCGGCCGGTGCGCATCACGTCATCGTCGGCCGCGATGCCGACTTTGCGCGCGAGGTGGCGGCGCTGACCGACGGTCGTGGCGCCGATTTCGCTGTTGACGGCGTCGGCGGTTCGACGCTGGCCAAGACCCTTGGTTGCGTGCGGCCGTTCGGCGTGGTGGCCAGCATCGGTCAGGCCGCAGGACCGATCCCGCCGGTCGACGTCAACGATCTCGGCCCGCGGCGCAGCATCCTGCTCGGGCGGCCGAGCGTGATGGCCTACATGAACAATGCCGAGGACTATCATCGCAGCGCGGCAGCGGTATTGAAGGCGCTGTCGGCGGGCGTGCTGCAGGTCAGCGGACAGGCCTATCCGCTTGCGGAGGCGGCACGGGCGCAATCCGATCTGGAGGCCGGGCGCACCAGCGGATCGCTGTATCTGGTGCCGTGACCACTACTCCGCCGGCTGCAGCGCCGCCGACGTCTTGCGCGGTGCGATCCAGAAGGCATCCGGCCGCTCGAACAGGAAGTTGGCGCCGCCCGCCAGCGCCGCCCGCCAGATCGCCAGCGCGCCGAGCACGCCGCTGATCGTCACGACCAGCGAGATCGTGCCGATGTCGAGGAAGCCGGCGAATTTCAGCAGCAGCGCCCGCGCCGCCGCCATCGGCAGGAAGAAGGCGAGATAGATGACGATGGAATGCTCGCCGCAAAAGCGCAGGAAGCCGAGCCACTGCATGCGCGCCAGCAGCGTGGCCATGATGATGATGGCAATGGCGCCGGCAAAGCCGAGCGCCAGCGAGATCACCGGCCATTCGCTGCAGCCGTCATAGACCACCGCTGCATTGACGAGCGCCCAGGCGGCCAGGCCGGCCAGCGCCAGCAGCGGCCTGGCGCGGGCGCGCTC
>DATCUS010000211.1:0-10031 GCA_036561845.1 Tardiphaga sp.
GCCCCGTCGGCCCGGCTGACGGCGGCCACGCCGGCCTTCGGGCGCGGCTTGCGCGCTCCCGGCACTGCCGACATGTCGTCGAAACTCATGAATGTCTCACGCCTTGCTGCCCTGCGACTCGTCGATGATGCTGACATGGGCGGCGACAATCCGCCAGCCTTCCGGAAAGCGGATCCAGGTCTGCATCTGCCGGCCGACCTTGCCCGGCGCACTGTCGCGATAGAACAGGGTCGAGGCCACCGCGGTATCGCGGCCATAGGACGAGATCACCGTCTTGTCGGTACGGCGCATCAGCCCGACCGGCGAGCGGGCGCCGCGAAACGCCTGGATGGCGTCATAGCCGTAGAGGTTCTCGCCCATGCCGTAGCGCAGGGTGCGGGGATCGTTGCGGAACAATTCGCCGAGCACCGCGGTGTCGTTGCTCACCAGCGCCGCTTCATAGCGCGCGAAGGCCGCGCCGACCTCGGCCAGCACGTCGGGAAGATCGATATCCATGGTCAGAATCCTTTCGGGCGCGGCGCGGCCACAACGCCGGCCTGCTGCAGCGCGTAGGCGACGCGCAATGCGATGTCTTCCCGCCACGGGGCGGCGATGATCTGGACACCTATCGGCATCGGCTCCAGCGGCACCGGCACCGCGACGACCGGCAGGCCGATGAAGGAAATCGGCTGGGTGTGGATGCCGATATTGGCGCGCACCGGCAGTTCGACGCCGTCCAGCACGAAGCTCTGCTGGCCCAATTTCGGCGCCACGCAGGGCGTCGACGGCGCGATGATCACGTCGACGTCCGCAAAAATCTCCAGCACACGGGCGCGGTACCAGCGGCGGAATTTCTGCGCCCGATCGACCAGCGGCGCCGGCACCATGGCGCCGGCCAGCAGCCGGTCGCGCACCGCGGGATCGAAATCGTTCGGCCGCGTGCGCAGCCGGTCGAGATGCAGCGAGGCGCCCTCGACGGTGGAGATCACGTAAGCCGCCGAGCGGGCACGCGCCACCTCCGGGAGTTCGACCTCACGGTTCACGCCGAGCGCCTTGGCGACGCGGGCAATGGCTTCCCTGGCTTCCGGAAGCAGGTTGGCCCTGAAGTAGCCGCCGGCCAGCGCGATCCTGAGCCCGCCAATGTCCTGGGCCAGCAGCGGCGACACCGGCTCGATCGCGCGCGTCGAACAGGCCGCGTCGTCAGCGTCGGGGCCCTGCATGGCATCGTAGGACAGCGCGAGATCCTCGACGCTGCGCGCGAACGGGCCGAGATGATCGAAGCTGGCCACGAAGGGAAACGAGTGCGCGCGCGACAGCCGTCCATAGGTCGGCTTGAGGCCGAAGATGCCGCAGAACGACGACGGCACCCGGATCGAGCCGTTGGTGTCCGAGCCCAGCGCCAGCGGCACCAGACCGCCGCCCACCGCGCCGCCGGAGCCGCCCGACGAGCCGCCGGTCATCCGCGTGGTGTCGTGCGGATTGCGCGAGGCGCCGTCATGGACGTTCTCGCCGGTGAAGTCATAGGCGTATTCGCCCATGTTGAGTCCGCCGACCAGCACGGCGCCGACGGCTTCCATGCGCTCCACCAAAGTGGCGTCGCACTTGGCCGCCGGCCGGTCGCGGTTGATCTTCGAGCCGGCGCGCGTCGGCAGGCCTTCGATATCGAACAGATTCTTGACGGCGAACGGCACGCCGGCCAAGGGGCCTACGTTTTGTCCGGCCGCGATGGCGGCATCGACGGCGGCGGCCTTGGCGCGGGCACGCTCGGCGGTGACATCGGTGAAGGCATTGAGCACGGGATTGTGCGTGGCAATGCGTGCCAGTGCCGCCTCGGTCACGGCCGCCGCGGAGATCTGTTTCGTCGCCACCGCGCGGGCTATCTCGGATGCGGGCAGCCAGTCGCCGTTGGCCGAGGTGACGGGATCAGGCTGCGAAGACACTGGCGGGCTCGATCTCATCGGGGAGGGAAAATTCGTCGACCGCGCGCGCCATCTTCAGCGTGACGGCGAGATTGGCGCGCACCGCGGGCTTCCAGGACTCTTCGATCGGCAGACCGAGCGCGGACGCTACGGCATCGATATAGGCATCAAGCGGCTCAGCCACGGCATTCCCTTGTCATCATCGAGCTCAATGAACCGGCAGCGGCGGATGCGGGATCGCCGACAGCAGCTCCCTCGTATAGGCGTCCTGCGGTGCGTCGAGCACGGCCTCGGTTTGGCCCTGCTCGACGATTCGCCCGGACCGCATCACGATGACACGATCGCACAGCAAGCGCACCACATTCAAATCGTGCGACACAAACAGATAGCTCATCCCCATGGACTGCTTGAGGTCCTGCAGCAGGTTCAGCACCACCGCCTGGACGGAGACATCGAGCGCGGCGGTGGGCTCATCGAGGATTACCAGCTTCGGTTGTAGCGCGATGGCGCGGGCGATACCGACGCGTGCCTTCTGGCCGCCGGACATCTGGTGCGGAAAACGGTCGAGCAGATCGAGCGGCAGCCCGACCTGACGCGCCAGATCCTCGCACTTGGCACGCAGCGCGTCGCCGCCCCTGATGTCGCCGAGCTGCATGATCGGATCGGCGATGGCCCGCGCCGCGGTGAACCGCGGATTGAGGCTGTCGGTGGGATCCTGAAATACCATCTGGATACTTTTGCGCAGCGGCAGCCGCGCGAAGGCGTTCGGCGGAATCGCGCCGATGTCGTCGCCGTCGAAGGTGATGGTGCCCGAGGTCTTGTCGATCAGCCGCATCACCATCATCGACGTGGTGGACTTGCCGCAGCCGGACTCGCCGACGAGGCCAACGCTCTCGCCGTGGCCGACCGTGAAGCTGATGCCGTCGACGGCGCGGAACTTGTCCGGCTCGGCAGCGGGTTTTCGCGTGAACAGTTTGGCGAGGCTCGCGGTGGCGCCCTGGCGGGGATATTCCTTGACGAGGTTGTCGATGACGAGAAGGGGCGTTGCACCGGCAGCAGTGTCCCCTCCCCCCTTGTGGGGGAGGGCCGGGGAGAGGGGGGCCGCGGGCGACAGCGTTTGTGGCTCCCCCTCTCCCGGAGCCTCGCTACGCGAGGTTCCGACCTCTCCCCGCTGGGGAGAGGTGAAGGAAGCAAGGGGAGAGGTGAACACCGGCATCGCCGCGCGCTCCTCCGCCGGCAGCAGGTCGCGCAGGCTGATCCCCAGCCGCGGCGTCGCCTGCATCAGCTTCTTCGTATACGGATGCTGCGGATTGGCAAAAATGTCCGCCGACAAAGCGGTCTCCACCACCCTGCCCTTCTCCATCACCACCACGCGGTCGCAATAGGCGGCGGCGAGGCCGAGGTCGTGGGTGATCAGGATGGTCGACATGCCCCGGCTCCTGGTCAGTTCGACGATCAGGTCCATCACCGCTTTCTGGGTGGTGACGTCGAGGCCGGTGGTCGGCTCGTCCGCAATCAGAAGCTGCGGATTGCAGGCTAGCGCCAGCGCGATCACCACGCGCTGGCACATGCCACCGGACAGTTCGAACGGATAGGCGTGATAGCGCTCGCGCGGCCGCGCGATCTTCACCGCCTCAAGCGCCGCGATAGCCTTCTCGCCGCGGTCGCCGGCCGCCGACTGCAGGTGTTGGCGCAGCACGTCCTCGATCTGGTCGCCGACCTTGCGGATCGGATTCAGCGCGGCGCGCGGGTTCTGGAAGATCATCGAGATTTCGCGGCCACGCAGGTCGCGCATCTGGCTCTCGGAGGCCGCCTTGATGTCGACGCCGGAGAACATCACCGAGCCTTCGGCGATGGAGCCGGCGCGGTCGAGAATCCGCATCACCGCATAGGAGGTCACCGACTTGCCGGAGCCGGATTCGCCGACAATGCCCAGCGTCTCGCCCTTGGCAACGGAGATGTCGACATGCTGCACGGCCTTGACGATGCCGCGGCGGGTGGCGAATTCGACGGTGAGGTCGTGAACGTCGAGCAAAGGCTGCGCGGTCATCGATAAAACTCCATCGCGTGTCCCGGGCGCGCTGCTGCACGGAGCGCCGCCGGCGCGCAGTGATGCTGCGCAGATCCGGGATCGCGCCAAACACCGGCTGTTATTGTGGAATGGTCCCGGTTCTGCAAAGCAGCACTTCGCTTCGCTGCGTGCTGCTTTGCGCCCGGGACACGCGTCGATGCGTCGTGCCTCATCCTCAAGTCCTCCGGGAGGGATCGACGATGTCGCGCAGGCCGTCGCCGAGCAGGTTGAAACAGAATACCGCGATCATCAGCGCAAGACCGGGAAACAGGGCGATCCACCATTCGCCGGACACCATGAACGACGCGCCCTCGGCGACCATGATGCCCCATTCCGCGGTGGGCGGTCGCACGCCGAGGCCGATGAAGGACAGGCCGGCGGCGTTGAGGATGGCATAGCCCATGGTCAGCGACATCTGCACGATCATGATCGGCATGATATTCGGCAGGATGTGCACCAGCAGGATGCGCATCTCGCTGTTCCCCGACAGCCGCGCCGCCTGCACGAAGCCGGCGTCGCGGCGGACGTTGGCCTCGGCGCGGGCGACCCGGGCATAGAGCGGAAAGTTGACGATCGCCGTGGCGATGATGATGTTCTGCACGGTGTTGCCGAGGGCGGCGACAATGCCCATGGCCAGCACGAACAGCGGGAACGCCATGATGGTGTCGCTGATGCGGCCGACGATGCGGTCGGTCCAGCCACCGAAATACCCGGACGCAATGCCGGTGAGCCCGCCCATGGCGAACACCAGCAGCACCGAGGCGATGGCGATGAAGAAGTCGAGCCGGGTCGCCACGATGACCCGGCTGAAAATGTCGCGGCCGAGCTGGTCAGTGCCGAACCAGTGCGCCGCCGACGGCGGCTTCAGCGCCTGCGCGGTGTCGGAGGCCAGCGGATCCCACGGCACGATGGCCGGACCGAACACTGCGGCGAACACGATCAGCACCAGCAGGCCGAAGGCGAAGGCGGTGACACGGTTCTCGCCGAGGATATAGCGGGTGTGCTGGAACGTGGCCGATAGCGCCGAGGTGCGCGCGGCGGCGACGGGTTCGTCGAGGGGGGCGACGGTGCTGCTCATGGTCTCAGCCTTCCAGCCTGACGCGGGGATCGATGACGCCGTAGAGAATGTCGATGATCAGGTTGATCAGCACGTACATCACCGCCATGGTGAGGACAAAACCCTGCACCGGGGCGAAGTCCGACGAGATCAGCGCCTCCACCGCATAGGAGCCGATGCCCGGCCAGGCGAACACTTTTTCGACCAGCACGTTGGCGCCGAGCAAAAATGAAAACGTCATGGACAGCGTGGTGATGACCGGCAGCATGGCGTTGCGGAATGCGTAGGTGACGATCACCGCGCGGGGCGACAGACCTGACGCGCGTGCCGTGCGCACGAAGTCCGACGACAGGATCGCCAGCATCGAGGCGCGGGTCATGCGCGCGATCGGCGCCAGCGAGAAGATCGCCAGCGTCGCTGTGGGCAGGATCAGCTGGTTGAAGGAGGAGCGGAACGCCTCCCAGTCACCAGCGATCAGGCTGTCGATCAGATAGAAGTTGGTCACCGAGGGCGGCGTGGTGGCGAATACGTCGAGCCGCCCCAAGGGCGCCGGCGACCAGCCGAGTCGGAAATAGAACACATAGACCAGCACCAGGCCGGTGAAGAACACCGGCAGCGACACGCCGGCCGTGGTGGTGATGCGACAGAGATGATCGATCCACGAGCCCGGCCGTGTGGCGGCGAGAATGCCGAGCGGGATCGCAATGACGATGGAGACGATGAGCCCAAGCAGCGTCAGTTCGGCGGAGGCCGGCAGGCGGTTGCGGATTTCGGTCGACACCGGCTGGCCGGTGGTGAGCGAGTTGCCGAAGTCGCCACGGGCGAGGTCGGCGGTGTAACGGAAGAACTGCTCGATCAACGGCTTGTCGAGACCGAGCTTCTTGCGGATTTCCTCGACCGCGTTCTTGTCCGCAGAGGGACCTGCGAAATACGCGGCGGGATCGCCAGGCAGCGCGCGGGTCAGCAGGAACGTCACGATGATGACCCCGATGAGAGAGGGGATCGCAAACATCAGGCGCTTGGCGATCAGCGTCAGCATGGGAAGGCTCCGTTCTTCTTTCCCCTCCCCCCTTGTGGGGGAGGGTGCCCGAGCGAAGCGAGGGCGGGAGAGGGGGAGCCACGCACTCCGAAGAAGCCCCCTCTCCCGTCTCGAACCCCGCTTCGCGGGGCTTCGATCCACCCTCCCCCACAAGGGGGGAGGGAAAGAAAGAGCCTGTGCCGCGGGACGTTCATGCCCCTTACGCCTTCACCAGCGCGCGGTAATCCAGCCGGCGGTGGAACCAGTACTGATAGCCACTGATGTTCTTCTGCATCGCGACGTTGACGTAGGGCTGGTACAGCGGGATGCGCGGCATGTCGGTGAAAGCGAGATCGACGAAGCCCTTGACGTCGGCGTCGTAGGCCGCCTTGTCGCCGCTCGCCGCCGCAATGCGGGCGGCGTTGATCAGCCTGTCCATCTCCGGCGACTTGTAGCTCATGGTGTTGAACACCGAATTGTCGCCGTGATAGCACCAGTAGAAGAAGTATTCGGGATAATCGAGCCAGCCGGAAAACACGTTGGTGTAGAGCGGCATCTCCTTCTTGTTCAGCTCGGTGCGCCAGTTGGCGCCGGGGATCTTGTTGATGGTGGTCTTGATGCCGATCTGGCCGAGGCTTTCCTGCACCAGCACGCAGAGCGGCTCGTTGACCACGGCAAAGCCGAGATCGAACGAGATCGTGGTCTCGAAGCCGTTGGGATAGCCGGCCTCGGCCAGCAGCGCCTTGGCCTTGGCGATGTCGGTGTTGTACTTGTGCGGCTGCGGCCACGCCACTTCGGTGGGCTTGTCGGCCGACGCGCCGAACATCGGGTTGGCGAGGCCGAACAGCACCGCGTCGATGATCTTCTGGTAGGGGATCGCATAGGCCACCGCCTGGCGCACCTTCGGATTGTCGAACGGCGCCTTGGTGACGTTCATGCCGATATACTGGATACCGTTGGAGAACGGCAGCGACACCACGTCGAGCTTGCCGTTGGCCTTGATCTCCTGAAAGTCCTTGTAGGGCAGCTCATAGGACATGTCGGCATCGCCGCGCTCGAGCAGCGCGCGGCGGTTGCCGGCCTGCGGCACCATGCGCCAGATCACGCGCTTGATCTTCGGCATCGGGCCGGACACCCATTCGTCGTTGCGCTCCATGATCACTTCGGTGCCGGCGGTCCACTTGGTGACCTTGTAGGCGCCGCCGCCGGCGGTCTGCATCTTGGTGTATTCGAGCCCCCACGGATCCTTCTCGCTGGCGTTCTTCTTCACCAGTTCGGAATTGATCACGCAGGGCACGATGACCGCGAGATCGGGAATCGTCAGCCGGTCCTTGGTGGCGAAGTCGACGCGCACGGTGTGATCGTCGACGATGACGAACTGCTCGGGCTTCTTCAGCGAGCCGGCGCTCATCTGGAACGTGGGGAAGCCGCCGACGCTGACGGCGCGGTCCAGCGACCATTTGACGTCCTTCGCCGTCACCGGCGTACCGTCGTGGAATTTGGCGTTCTTCCGCAGCTTGAAGGTCGCCGACATGTCGCCGACCTGCATGTCCTCGGCGAGCTCCGGCTTGAACTTGTCACGGTCGTAATAGGGCACGCCGCCGGGGCCGGCCTTCATCTCGTGGCCGATCAGCCGGTCGTAGCAATTCCACGAGACCTCGTAGCCCGGCACGTTGGTGCCGACGCCGTGGATGTCGAGATTATTGGGGCCGCTCTCGGAGACGATCAGCAGCGTTTCAGAGCGGGCATCCGCACGGGCGGCGGAGAAGATCGCAGGGCTGGAGACGGCGGCCGTGGCGGCCACGCCGGTGACGGACTTGAGGAAATCGCGGCGCTTCATCGGCAGGCTCCAAGGGACAGGTGAATCGGGCTATGGAACCAAGCTTCGCAAGGTTTGTGCCAAATCTTAACGGAGCGAACGGATTGCGTTAACGCATTGTTTTAGAAGGAATATTCAAGCCGATCGCTGTCGACGTTGCGTCGGCTCACCGGCTTTGTTGCATACAAAGAATGTATTTTGGCGCTAAATTAGGCGACTATTCTGCATCGGCCATTCGCTGGGCAGGCATTCTTTGGCCGTGATGGCGGTAGATTAGAGGGCTTCAAGCGCCATGATCGGATCTTGAATTGCCGCCCGATATGGCGTGACCTTACAAAGGCCTTCGCCGACACCGCACCACCGATGCCCCATCCGGACTCGACGCCGCCCCGAGTACCGCTCCACAGCAGGTCAGATCGCCGATGAAGATGTCCGACCGCAGCCCGCTTCGCTCCTACCATTTCGGCTTGTCCCTGGCGGCGCTGCTGCTCGCGCCGCAGGCCGCGGGCGCCGCCACGATCGACGCCCAGTTGCCGCGCAACCTGTCGCCGTGGGGCATGTTCATGGCCGCCGACCTCGTCGTGAAGGCGGTGATGGTGGGCCTGGCCTTCGCCTCGCTGGTGACCTGGACGGTGTGGCTGGCCAAAGCCATCGAACTGCAGCGCGAGACCTCCAAGGCCAGGCGCCGGCTCGCTCTGCTGGAAAGCGACACCACGCTGGCGCAGATGGAGCGCGACAGCCTGGAGGCCAAGGATGCCGTGGCGCAGCTGATCCACAGCGCGGCGCGGGAGACCAGCCTGTCCGGCGGGTTGTTCGACGACGGCTTCAAGGAGCGCATCGCGCTGCGGCTGGAACGGGTCGAGGCCGCCATGGCGCGGCGGATCGGCCGCGGCACCGGCGTGCTGGCCACTATCGGCGCGACTGCGCCGTTCGTCGGCCTGTTCGGCACCGTGTGGGGCATCATGAATGCCTTCATCGGCATTTCCGAAGCCCACACCACCAACCTCGCAGTGGTGGCGCCGGGCATCGCCGAAGCCCTGCTGGCCACCGCCATGGGCCTGATCGCCGCGATTCCGGCGGTGGTGATCTACAATCAGCTGGTGCGCGGCATCAGTGGTTATCGCGCGCTGCTGGGCGACGCCTCGGCGCAGGTGATGCTGCTGATCAGCCGCGACCATAGCCGCCGCGGCCTGTCGATGGCGCGGGCGGCGGAGTAGCGATCATGGGCGCAAGACTCGGCGGGCCGCGCAGCGCCGACGACCTCGAAGTGCAGCACGAGATCAACGTCACGCCGTTCATCGACGTGATGCTGGTGCTGCTGATCATCTTCATGGTGGCCGCGCCGCTGGCCACCGTCGACCTCGGCGTCGACCTGCCGGCCTCCGCGGTGGAGCCGCAGCCGCGGCCCGACAAGCCGGTGTTCGTGACGGTGAAGCCCGACCTGACCATGGCGGTGGGCGAAGAGGTGATCGCGCGCGACGCGCTGAGCGCCACCCTGGACACCGCCTCCAAGGGCAACAAGGACGAACGCATCTTCCTGCGCGCCGACAAGGCGGTCAGCTACGGCGACCTGATGGAGGTGATGAACCTGCTGCGCAATGCCGGCTATCTGAAGGTCGCGCTGGTCGGCCTCGACGGACGCAGCTGACCGTGAACGCCTATGCGCTGCACGCCCCGACCGGCAACAGCAGCCTGCGCTGGATGGTGTCCGCCGCCGCGATCCTGGCGCTGCATGCCGGCCTGATCGCCGCGGGGATGGCGTGGTACCGCGAGCAGCCGCCGACCGGCACCGAAATGCCGACCATCATGATCGACATGGCGCCGGCATCCGCCGCGCCCGAGGCCCAGCCGATGGACGTGGCGCCCGGTCCGGAGATGCAGCAGGCCGACGAGCCGACGCCGCCACCGACGCCGGAACCGATGGCACAGGCGCCGGTCGAGGAGCAGATCGCACCGACGCCGCCGGTAGAAAAGCCGGCGGTCGAGGCGCCGCCCGAACAGAAGGTCGAACCGGCACCGCCGCCGCCCGAGCCGGTCCCGGAGCCGGCCAAGGTTGCTCCCGAACCGCCGAAGGTGAAACCGGAACCGATCAAGCCGAAGCCGGTCCGCACCGAAGTGAAGAAGAAGCCGAGCGACACGCCGCCGGCGCCGCGCACGTCCGCCGCGCC
>DATCUS010000212.1:0-7784 GCA_036561845.1 Tardiphaga sp.
CCTGCTGCCGCCGCCGCGAGCGGCAGCGCCGAGCCGACCCTGATCGGCCAGTTCGGCACTTGGGGCGCCTATACCGCGACCCCGAACGGCAAGAAGGTCTGCTTCGCGCTGGCCAAGCCGTCGTCGTCGAAAACCAATCCGCCCGGCCGCCCGCGCGATCCGGCCTATGCTTTCATCTCGACGCGTCCGGCCGAGAAGGTCGTCAACGAAGTCTCGATCATGATCGGCTACCAGCTCAAGCCCGGCTCGGAATCGGCGCTGGAAGTCGGCGGCGCGCGCTACGCCATGTACACCCAGGGCGACGGGTTGTGGATCAAGAATGCCGCCGAGGAAGAGCGCATGGTCGATGCGCTGCGCAAGGCGTCGGACGTCACCGTGAAGGGCGTCTCCGCCAAGGGCACCGAGACCACCGATACCTTCTCGCTGAAGGGGCTGGCGCAGGCGCTGGACCGGCTGGCGCAGGACTGCCGGCGCTAGCGCCGGCTCGCTAAATCATTGCCGCCGTTAATATTGCCGCAATTAGCGCCTTTTCAGGGGGCGTCGGAAAGCCTATTTGAGGCTGACACTCCCTCGACATCACAGATCGACCACCATGACCCCTGTTTCAGCCGAGGCCGGTTCCATTGACGTTCTCCCGGCCGGCCTTCCGCACGGCGAAGCGCCGCTGGAGAAGACGGCCCTCGAGACCTATGTGCCGCTGGCAAAACCGTCGCTGATCGGCCTGTCGCGCGCGGAAATCGCCGATCAGCTCGGCTCGATCGGCGTCGCGGTGGCCCAGCGCAAGATGCGCAGCCAGCAGCTGTGGCACTGGATGTATGTCCGCGGCGCCCAGAACTTTGCCGAGATGTCCAGTATTTCCAAGGACATGCGCGCCCAGCTCGAGCAGCATTTCACGGTCGCGCGGCCGGAAGTTGTGGCCGAGCAGATTTCCAATGATGGCACCCGGAAATGGCTGCTGCGGCTGCCCAGCGGCACCGCGGGCGAGAAGGCCCACGAGGTCGAGTGCGTCTACATCCCCGAGACCGACCGTGGCACCCTGTGTGTGTCGTCGCAGGTCGGCTGCACCCTGACCTGCTCGTTCTGCCACACCGGTACCCAGCGGCTGGTGCGCAACCTGACCCCCGGCGAGATCGTCGGCCAGATCATGGTCGCCCGCGACCGCCTCAACGACTGGGCCGACAGGGAGACCCCGAACGGCAACCGCCTGGTCACCAATGTGGTGATGATGGGCATGGGCGAGCCGCTGTATAATTTCGACGCAGTGCGCGACGCGCTGCTGATCGTCTCCGACAATGAAGGCATCGGCATCTCGCGCAGGCGCATCACGCTGTCGACCTCAGGCGTGGTGCCGAACATCTTCCGCACCGGCGACGAGATCGGCGTGATGCTGGCGATCTCGCTGCATGCGGTGCGCGACGAGTTGCGCAACGAGCTGGTGCCGATCAACAGAAAATATCCGCTGGCCGAACTGCTGCAGGCCTGCCGCGACTATCCCGGAGCCTCCAATGCGCGGCGCATCACGTTCGAGTATGTGATGCTGAAGGGCGTCAACGATTCGCTCGACGATGCCAAGCTGCTGGTGAAGATGCTGAAAGGCATCCATGCCAAGATCAACCTGATTCCGTTCAACCCGTGGCCCGGCACGCGCTACGAATGTTCGGACTGGGACCAGATCGAGAAATTTTCCGAATACGTCTTCAACGCCGGCTATTCCTCACCGGTGCGCACCCCGCGCGGCAGGGATATTCTGGCCGCCTGCGGCCAGCTGAAGTCGGAGACCGAAAAGCTCTCGGCACGCGAGCGCGCCGCGCTGCGCGCGATGGCGATGACGGACTGAGGATGTCCCTGATCGGCCGCCTGTTCGCTATCCTGTTCGGCTTTCTTGCCGCCTGCCTCGTGGCCGGCGGCATTGTCGTCTGTGCGATCCTGTTTCCGGAAATGAGCGCGCTCGACGCCGGCGGCCTCGACCCCGACGCGCTCAACATCCTGCTCGGCTTCGGCTTCATCTTTGTCAGCGGTTTTGCGCTGTTGCCGGCGCTGGTGATCGTGGTCATCACCGAGGCGTTTTATGTGCGCAGCGCGCTGGCCTACGCGATCGGCGGCGCGGTGGTGGGTCTTGCCTGCTATCTCGGCCTGATCCCCTTCGATCCCGCGACCCTGCATTTCGACGGCATCGTCCGCCGGCACCTCGAAGTGATGACCGGGGCCGGCATCGTCGGCGGGCTGATCTACTGGATGATCGCCGGCCGCAATGCCGGGCGCTGGCGGCAGCCGCGCGCCGTTCTTCCCTCTCCCCCGCGCGAAGCGAAGCTTCGCTAGGTGGGAGAGGGTGGCCGCGCGCCAGCGCGGACGGGTGAGGGGTAACCGCACGCTCCGAGCCAAACATTACCCCTCATCCGTCGCGGACTTCGTCCGCGCCATCTTCTCCCACAAGGGGAGAAGGAAGAAAAAGACGCAGCTCGCCAGCCTTTTCATCTCCCATGTCCTCCGCTAAACCGCCCGCCATGAACCGGACCGGACTCTTCATCGCGCTTGGACTTTGCGTCGTCGTCGGACTGACCTTCGGGCTTTATCCGCAACTCGACCTGAAGCTGGCGGCGCTGTTCTACGACCCCGCGACCCGATCGTTTCCGATCAAATCCGACGCCCTGGCCGCGTTTGCGCGCGATGCGGCAATGTGGATCTGCTGGGCCTTCGTTCTGCCGTCCATCGTCGCTTTGCTCGTCAAGCTGATCTGGCCCAACCGCAGGCTGCTGGTGCCCGGCCGCACCATCACGTTTTTCCTGATCACCATCGTGCTGGCTGCCGGCATCCTCACCAACCTGACCTTCAAAAGCCACTGGGGCCGGCCGCGGCCGGTGATGGTGACGGAATTCAGCGGTCCGTGGCAGTTCAAGGCGTGGTGGGATCCGACCGGCGAATGCGGTCGCAACTGTTCGTTCTTCTCCGGCGAGGGCGCCACCGCATTCTGGACCTTCGCGCCCGCCGCCCTGACGCCGCCCGCTTGGCGGCCGGTCGCCTATGTGGCCGCCGCAGCGTTCGGCGCGGTGACCAGTGGCCTCAGGATGGCCTTTGGCGGGCATTTTTTCACCGACGTGGCGATTGCCGGGCTGGTGACCTTCCTGGTGATCTGGCTGATCCACGGCTACATTTACCGCTGGCCATCGACCCGCATGACCGATGCGGCGATCGATGCCGCGTTGACGCGCTTCGCCTGGCCGGGCTATCGCTGGCGGCAGAAACTGCGCGGTCGCGATATCGGGCCCGCGCCTAATGCAACCGAAACTGCCCGATTGGACGTTCGATGACCACGATCCTGAAGAGCCTGCCCCAGGGGAAAAACGTCGGCATCGCCTTCTCCGGCGGGCTCGACACGTCAGCTGCGCTGCTGTGGATGAAGCAGAAGGGCGCCCGTGTCTTTGCCTACACCGCCAATCTGGGCCAGCCTGACGAAGCCGACTACGACGAGATCCCGCGCAAGGCCATGGAGTTCGGCGCCGAGAAGGCCCGCCTCGTGGATTGTCGCTCGCAGCTGGTCCACGAAGGCATTGCCGCCATTCAGGCCGGCGCCTTCCACGTCTCGACCGGCGGCATTGCTTACTTTAACACCACGCCGCTCGGCCGTGCCGTGACCGGCACGATGCTGGTGTCGGCCATGAAGGAAGACGGCGTCAACATCTGGGGCGACGGCTCGACCTACAAGGGCAACGACATCGAGCGGTTCTACCGCTACGGCCTGCTGACCAACCCGGACCTGAAGATCTACAAGCCCTGGCTCGACGATCAATTCATCGACGAACTCGGCGGCCGCGCCGAAATGTCGGCGTTCATGACCGCCCATGGCTTCGCCTACAAGATGTCGGCCGAGAAGGCGTATTCGACCGACAGCAACATCCTCGGCGCGACCCACGAGGCCAAGGATCTCGAACACCTCGACAGCGGCATCAACATCGTCAATCCGATCATGGGCGTGCCGTTCTGGCGCGACGACTGCGTCGTCAAAGCCGAGAAGGTTGTGGTGCGGTTTGTCGACGGTCAGCCCGTTGCGCTGAACGGTCAGACTTTCACTGACCCTGTCGCGCTGTTTCTCGAGGCCAATGCCATCGGTGGCCGCCATGGCCTGGGCATGAGCGACCAGATCGAGAACCGGATCATCGAGGCCAAGAGCCGCGGCATCTACGAGGCGCCGGGCATGGCGCTGCTGCACATCGCTTATGAACGCCTCGTCACCGGCATCCACAACGAGGACACCATCGAGCAGTACCGCATCAGCGGCATGCGGCTCGGGCGGCTGCTGTACCAGGGGCGCTGGTTCGATTCCCAGGCTTTGATGCTGCGCGAAACCGCGCAGCGCTGGGTCGCCCGCGCGATCACCGGCGAGGTCACGCTCGAATTGCGCCGCGGCAACGACTATTCGCTGCTCAACACCGAAAGCCCCAACCTCACCTACAAGCCGGAGCGGCTGAGCATGGAGAAGGTCGAGGACGCGCCGTTCACGCCGGCCGACCGCATCGGCCAGCTCACCATGCGCAACCTGGACATTACCGACACCCGCGCCAAGCTCGATCTCTACGCCAAGACCGGCCTGCTGAGCGCTGGGGAAGGCTCGCTCATCCCTAAACTGGACAACGACAAGAGCTGAACGGCGCTCCGGCGTCGTCCCTGCGACGGACGGACGTCATTGAAGCGTCATCCGGCTGTCGTAGAGGATGCCCATCGCCGCGCAAGCGGGCGTCATTCGGGGCATCCTCATGAAGTATTCCGTCGCCGCGACCGCGCTTGCGCTCGCGCTTTCTGCCGCGCCGGTCCTGGCGCAGGCCATCTATCCGATCGACCGCGCCGACATCCTTGCGGGCGCGAATTTCGACTTCAAGGTGGAATTCGCCGGACCGGTTGACGCGGGGAATATCAAGGTCACCGTCAACGGCGCTGACTACGCGACCGCGTTCGGCAAGTCCGCGACCTACCTCGCGCGCGAGGACGGCAAGGATCAGTCGGCGCTGCTGCTGCGCGACGTCGCGCTGGACAAGCCCGGCGCCTACAAGGTCGAGGTCAGCGATGGCATGACCAGCCGCAGCATCGCCTGGAACGTCTACGGCACCGGCGCGCGCAAGGCGAAGAACGTCATCCTGTTCATCGGTGACGGCCTCTCGCCGGCCCACCGCGTCGGCGCGCGGCTGCTGTCGAAGGGCATCAGCGAGGGCAAGAGCCTCGGCAAGCTGGCCATCGACGACATGCCGCACATGGCTTTCGTGGCGACGGCAGGATCGGATTCGATCATCACCGATTCCGCCAATGCGGCCAGCGCCTATGCCACCGGGCACAAGACCGCGGTCAACGCGATGGGCGTCTATGCCGACCGCACCGCTAATCCGTTCGACGACCCGCGCGTCGAGACCATCACCAGCGTGATCCGTCGGCAGCGCGACATGGCGATCGGCATCGTCACCAACACCGAGATCGAGGACGCCACGCCTGCCGCCATGGTGGCGCACACCCGCCGCCGCGCCGCCTACGACCAGATCGTCGAGCAGTTCTTCGCCGCGAAGCCCGACGTGCTGATGGGCGGCGGCGCGGCGAACTTTCTGCCGCAGGCCGAGGCCGCTTCGAAGCGCAAGGACGACCTCGACTATATCGCGAAATTCCGCGAGGCCGGCTATTCCTTCGCGGCAACGGCGACCGAACTCAATTCGCTGTCCGCAAAACCCGACACGCGAAAACTGCTTGGCGTGTTCGCGCCGGGCAACATGGACGGCGTGCTCGACCGCAAATTCCTGAAGGGGGGCGGCGTCAGAAAAAGTCCGGAACAGCCGGATCTTACCGAGCAGTTGCAGGGCGCGCTGAACATCCTGTCGCGCAACGACAACGGCTTCTTCCTGATGGTGGAATCCGGCCTGATCGACAAATATGCCCATGCCCTCGACATGGAGCGCGCGGTCTACGACACCATCATGCTCGACAATGCCGTGCGGCTGGCGCGCGACTGGTCGACCGCGCGCGGCGAGGACACGCTGATCCTGGTGGTCGCCGATCACAACCATCCGAACAGCCTGGTCGGCACCGTCAATGACGACATGGCGGCGCTACCCAACACGCCACTGCGCGAGCGCGTCGGCGTCTACGAGAAGGCCGGCTTCCCCAACTATCCGAAGCCGGACGGCGACGGCTATCCGGCGCGCGTCGACGTCAGCCGGCGTCTGGCGATCTTCTCGGCGAGTATTCCCGATCACTACGAGACGCTGCGGCCGAAGCTCGACAATCCCAACGAGCCGACCGAGAAGGGCGACGAGCCGGGCAGCTTCAAGGCCAACGCGAAATACAAGGACGTACCCGGCGCGGTGCTGCGGCTCGGCAACCTGCCGGCGATGATGAATGCCAGCGTGCATTCCGGCGAGGACGTCATCCTGACGGCGACCGGCCCGGGCAGCGACCGCGTGCACGGATCGATGGATAATACCGAGGTGTTTCGCGTCATCGCCGATGCGCTGGGGCTGGCAGAGAAGCGGTGACGTTTCCCTCCACCGTCTTCGCGTGGGGAGGGTGGCCGCGCGCAGCGCGGTCGGGTGGGGGTCGGCGCAACATAGAAAACTGCGCGTGGAGCACCCCACCCGTCACGCTTGTTCGCTTCGCTCTCAATCGTGCCACCCTCCCCACGGCGCACTGCTTCGCAGCGCTTGGGGGAGGGATAAAAGGCCGCCATCGTGATATAAAAACAAAAATGGCCGGGGTTTCCCCCGGCCATTTGCATGTGTCGTCCTTAGCGCGGCGGCGCGACGCCTGCGGGCGGTGGCGGCAATGACGCCTGCCCGCCGTTCAGCAGCGGCGTGATGCGGCGGATGGTGACGCGGCGATTGCGCCGTTCCGCGGCGTCGGTCGGCACCTTCAGGTACTGCTCGCCGTAACCCTGCGATGTCAGGTTCTCTTCAGGGACTTGGAACTGCCGTGTCAGCAATTCCGCGGCCGCCTGTGCGCGACGGTCCGACAGCGACAGGTTGTCGACGTCCGAGCCAACCGCGTCGGTATGACCTTCGATCAGGAACACTTCCTTCGGGTTGCGCGAGATCGCCTTGTTGAGGCCATCCGCGATGGCCTGCAGTTTGGCCGCCTGGTCGGGGGCGATGTCCCACGATCCGGTTTCGAAGTTGATGGTGTCGAGGTCGATCGACGGCATCAATTGACGCACCGACGGGCTGTAACGGATCTCATCGAGCGAGAAGCGTCGCGGCACGCGTTCCACCGGCGGCGCCAGCATGGTGTCGTAGATCAGCTCCGGCGATGCATCTTCCGACTCCACGATGTAGCGGTCGCGCGGGATGCGGATCACCGGCGGCGGCAGGTCGACGTAGAATCCACCGATCGCCTGGGGATCGCGATAGGTGTTGTCGATGATGATCACCTCGCGCCCGCGGTCGTCGCGGCGGATGCGGCGCAGCAGCTGGCCGTCACGGCCGGTGACGGTGATGATCTGCGTTCCGTCGGGCCGGATCACGATCGTGCGGGAATCGGCACCGTCGCGCTCGACCCGGATATCACGCGCGCCGTAGCGGAAGCGATCCACCTCGTCGTGCCGGATGAACGACTGGCCGTTCGGATCCTGCACGATGATGCGACCGGGCTCGGTGAACACCGTTCGTCCACCCTCCCGACGCTCGACACGCTGACCGCGGAATTCGGTGATGTTGCGCGGACCGGGAGCCTGCGCACCCGGTGCGATCGGAGCCAGTGCCTGGGCAGGTGGCGGCGGCGCCGGGATCGGCGCGGCGGCGGGCGGTGCAACGGGGGCT
>DATCUS010000213.1:0-16684 GCA_036561845.1 Tardiphaga sp.
CAGCATTGCCTGCGCGCGCAGCCGGCACACGCGCCGGCCCGGCGGCCAGGATGGCCTCGATCGGCGAGTTCGGCCCTTCCAGCGTCATCGCCAGCTTGGCGACCTCGGCGGCGATGTCGTTGATGCGCTCGCGCAGCAGGGCGTTTTCCACCCGCTCGGTGGCCCACGCGCTCTCGGCCTGCTGCTGCACCGCATTGAGCTCGCGCTGCAGTTTGCTGCGCTCCTCGAGGGCGGTGCGCAGCTGCGCCTGGACCTTGGCTTTTTCGGCCTCCAGCCGCTCGACCAGCGGCGACTTGCCGCCGGCGACCGCTGCCAGTTCGACGCGCAGGTCGCGGGCGATCTGCTCGGCGGCTTCGTTGGCCTGGCGCAGCTGGCTGTTCTCGAATTCGCGGTCGGCCAGCGCCTTGGCCTGGCTGGCGAGCTGGCCCTCGAGCTCGGTGACGCGGCCGCCGAGCAGTTCGGCCTCCCTGACCTGGATCATCAGCTGGCCATCGAGGTCGGTGACGCGCTGGCTGAGGTTCTCGACCCGGCCGCGGGCTTCCGCCAGTTCGCGCGTCGCGGTGTCGGATTCGCCGCGCTGCAGTTCGAGCCGGTGCTGGGTGGCGGCGAATTCCTTCTCGGCGTCGCCGACGCGGTTCTTCAGCGCGTCGATCTGGGCGTGCACCGCCACCAGTTCGATCTGCCGGCTGTCGGCCAGCAGCGAGCGGTCGGACAATTCGTGGGTCAGCCGGGCCAGCTCGGCCTGCTTGTCGGCGAGCGCCTGCTCGGCCGATCGCAGCGAGTCGGTCTTGACGGCGAAGTCGGTCTCGGTGCGCTGCAGCTGCTCCTTGACCGCGGCCTCGCGGGCCTCCAGCGCGTAGATCGCGGCATTCTTCTCGCCGAGCTCGAGCTTCATGCGGTTGATGGCATCGGACTTCTTGCCGAGTTCGGCGAGCTGGCTGGTGGTCTTGTTCTTGAGCTGGTCGACGCTCATCTCAAGCCGCCGCGCCGACATGGCGAATTCGGCGCGCAGCTGGTCCTTGTCGGCCTGGATTTCGGCCATCGACAGCGGCGTGGCGGCCTCGAGGCGACGGGTGGTGAGCCGCACCGCGCGGTTGTGCACGAGCGGCACGATCATCAGCCCGAACAGCATGGAGACCAGAAAACCGATCGCCAGATACATGATCGGCTCAATCATGGCTGATACTCCCGCCCGAGAAAAATCCAGTGGCTAGCATGCCACGGCGGCTTCCGGGAAGGCCAGCTTCACGCCTCGTTAACCTTTACCGCCAGCCGATCGGGCGGCCGCCACGCCGGTCAGAACGGGTTCCAGGTGGCGCTGGGGGTGAACTTGAGGTAGCCGATATTGGCACCCAGCCGCAGGCCGAGGCCGGAGCGGATCGGCACCAGCACGATATTGTTGGCGGTGAGCGCCGTCATGCCGAAGCCGCCGATGATGTAGGCGGAGCCGTCGATGCCGCCGAAGCGCTGGTAGATCGCGTTGGTGGCCGGCAGGTTGTAGACCAGCGTCATGGTGCGGGCGCCGTCGCCGCCCCAGTCGAAGCCCACCGAGGGGCCCTGCCAGTAGACACGGAGATCGCCGGCGTTCTTGGTATAAAGGGTGCCTTCACCGTAGCGCAGCCCGGCGACGATGGCGCCGGAGCCCTCTTCGCCGAGGATGTAGCCGTTCGGCAGGCCCCACTGGCTGACCGCGCGCTCGATCACCGAGGCGAGGCCGCGCGAGACGTTGCCGAAGAAGCGGTGGCCGGCGCCGACCAGCTCGTCCGGCGCATAGGTGCCGGGCGCGCCCTGCTGTTGCGGCGGCTGTTGCTGCGCGGCGGCCGGCAGCAGGCCAAACGTCATCGCAGCGACAACGAGCGCTGCAAGGCGTGATGCGACCTTCATGAAGAACCCCTAGATCAAAATAAATGGTGGCGCGTCTTAACCGGATGCTGACTGGCACGGTCTAGAGCTACGCCATCGTCCCCGACACACATACTATCGGTTCCAACTATGACGGCACAACGGCGGGAATTGAAAGGCTGGCGCCGCGGAATCGCCTTGATCGCGCTGCTGTCGAGCTGCGGCGCCGTCGACGCGCTGGCCGGTATCGACGCGCCCGTGGTTGCCAACCGGTTCACCGGCCTGGCCATCAGCGGCTTCGATCCGGTGGCCTACTTCACTGACGGCCGCCCGCGGCAGGGCAATCCCGACATGGAGCTGATGCGGGGCGGCGTGGTCTGGCGGTTTTGCAACGAGGGCAACCGGGCGTTCTTTGCGGCCAATCCCGAGGTCTACGGCCCGCAATTCGGCGGCTACGATCCGGTCGACGTGGCGCGCGGGGTGGCATTCCCGGGCAATCCGCAATTCTGGCTGATCCGTGACAGCCGGCTGTACCTGTTCGGCCGCGCGCAGACCCGCGATGCCTTTGCCGCAGCACCCGCCGAGGTCCTGAAGGAAGCCCGCAAAGGCTGGGACCGGGTGCAGAGCGATCTCCCGTAACCGCGATCCGCGTTTTTCAGGCGCGCGCAGCGGCGGGATCGCCCCAGGCGATGAATTCCGGCACGATATAGCCCTTGCAGGCGCCGCCGAAGCGAATCGCCGCGCCGTGGGCATCGGTGACGAGCCCGCCGGCAGCAGCGACCACCGCATGACCGGCCGCCACATCCCATTCGCAGGTCGGCGCCAGCCGCGGATAGATGTCGGCGCCGCCTTCGGCGATCCGGCAGAACTTGACCGCCGAGCCGAGCTCCTTGCGCACTGCGCCGGGACGGGCGGCGATGAAGGCTTCGGTGCGGCTGTCGCCGTGGGAGCGGCTGACGGCGGCGATCCATGGCTCGCCGGCGGCAGGTGCCTTCCGGGTGTGGATGGCCGTGACGCTGCGAATCGACAGATCCGGCGACACCGCGACGCGTTCCGCACCCTGGCCCACCAGACCGCGCCAGATCAGGCCCAGGGCCGGGGCGCCGACGATGCCGAGCAGCGGCACGCCATCGCAAAGCAGGGCGATGTTGACGGTGAATTCATCGCGACCGCCGACGAACTCCTTGGTGCCGTCGAGCGGATCGATCAGAAAGAAACTGCCGGCATAGGGCGGGGTCGCAGCATGGGCGCGTTCCTCGGACAGAGCCGGGATGCCCGGGGCCAGCCGCGCCAGCCCGTCGGCAATGATCCGGTCCGCGGCCAGATCGGCTTCGGTGACCGGCGAGCCGTCGGCCTTGCCGTCCACTGCCATGGTACCTCGGTCGACCGCGAGGATGGCGGCGCCCGCGCGGGCCACCAGCCCGGTCAGGGGCGCCATCAGCGCCGCTGCGAAAGCGCCATCGATCGCCGGGCCGGTCGAACATCCATCAATCATCGAAAAGCCTCGTCCGCCGCGTTCAATCCGCTTCGATCCGCGGTCCCGCCTGGTCCGGTCCGGGTGGCCGCGCCAGCGCCCGCAGTGTATCTAACCGTAAAGCAATTGCTTGATTCGCCGTTCATGTTGTGCGGCCTCCCAGGAGCATATCCCATGTCTGGCACAACTCTTCCCGGTCTGGCCCCTGACGCGCTCGAACTCGCCGCCTTGCTGTGTTCGCGGGTCTGCCACGACCTGATCAGCCCGGTCGGCGCCATCGTCAACGGGCTCGAGGTGCTCGATGACAATCCCAAGCCGGACGACCGCGAATTCGCCCTCGACCTGATCCGCAAGAGCGCCAAGACCGCCTCGGCCCGGCTGCAGTTCTGCCGGCTGGCCTTCGGCGCTGCCGGTTCGGCGGGGGCGCAGATCGACCTCGGCGATGCGCAGAGCATGGCACGCGGTCATCTTGAGGACGCCAAGACCAAGATCGAGTGGAATTTGCCGCGTGTCCTGCTGCCGAAGAACAAGGTGAAGCTGCTGCTCAACATGATGGTGATCGCGCAGCAGACCATTCCTCGCGGTGGCGTGCTGACGGTGGACCATGTTGGCGAGGGCGACGCGATCGGCTTTCGCGTCAACGCCGCCGGCCTCAACGCCCGGCTGCCGCTCAACATTGTCGAACTGCTGAAGGCCGACCATTCCGGGGCGGTCGACGCCCATGCGGTGCAGCCCTACTACACCCGGCTACTGGCGCAGGCCTGCGGCCTCACCGTCGTCCTCGCCGCCGAGGGCGACGCTGTGGTCATTACGGCATCGACCCCGGAGACGGCCCCGCAAGGTTAACGAAGCGTGTAGGTTGCGCCCCGTACGCACCGGTAAATACCGGCCCGGGGTGCATAATCCTGCTCGGTCCGAACGTTCTTTCCGATTACTCAACCAATATTAAACGCTTTGCCTAGAGACTGGCCCCACTCCGAAAGGCGTAACGAAGTCGTACGCCCGCGAGTCCGAAGGCCGATTTCATGGATGATCTTCTGCGCGAATTCCTGACGGAAACCAACGAAAGTCTGGATACCGTCGACAATCAATTGGTCCGCTTCGAGCAGGACCCGAACAACGCGAAAATATTGGATAACATTTTCCGGCTGGTCCACACCATCAAGGGGACCTGCGGTTTCCTCGGTCTGCCGCGCCTTGAAGCCTTGGCGCATGCCGCCGAGACGCTGATGGGGAAATTCCGCGACGGCATGCCGGTGACGGGCGAGGCGGTGACGCTGATCCTCACCACCATCGACCGCATCAAGGAAATCCTCGGCCAGCTCGAAGCCACTGAGGCCGAGCCGGAAGGTGTCGATCAGGATCTGATCGACGAGCTTCATCATATGGTCGAGAAGGGTATGGCATCGATGACTGCAGCACCGCCGATCGCGCCAGTCGCCGTCGAATCCGCCCCGCTGGTGGTGCCGACCCTGGAACGAGAATTGCGCCCCGGCGAAGTATCGCTGGACGAACTAGAGCGTGCCTTCCAGGAAACGGCGATCGAAGTCGCGCCACCGGCCGCTCCGCCCATCGCCCCGGTCCAGCAGACCGCGCCGGTCGAGACCCCCAAAGAGGCGCCGAAGCCGGTTGCCAAGCCGGTCGCCAAGAAGACCGCGGTTGAGCTCGATCATCCCACGGCGGAAAGCGACAAGGTTGCCAACCAGTCGATCCGCGTCAATGTCGATACCCTCGAGCACCTGATGACCATGGTGTCCGAGCTGGTGCTGACCCGCAACCAGCTGCTGGAAATCAGCCGTCGTCACGAGGACACTGAATTCAAGGTGCCGCTGCAGCGGCTGTCGACCGTCACGGCCGAACTGCAGGACGGCGTCATGAAGACGCGCATGCAGCCGATCGGCAATGCATGGCAGAAACTGCCGCGCATCGTGCGCGATCTGGCCGGCGAACTCGGCAAGCAGATCGAACTCGAAATGCACGGCGCCGACACCGAACTCGATCGCCAGGTGCTCGACCTGATCAAGGATCCGTTGACGCACATGGTGCGCAATTCGGCCGATCATGGCCTCGAGACCCCGGCCGAACGCCTCAAGGCCGACAAGCCTGAGCAGGGCACCATTCGTCTGTCCGCCTATCATGAAGGCGGTCACATCATCATCTGCATCGCCGACAACGGCCGCGGTCTCGATACCGATCGCATCAAGGCCAAGGCGATCTCGAACGGTCTGGCATCCGAGGCCGACATCGAGAAGATGACGGAAACGCAGATCCACAAGTTCATCTTTGCGCCGGGCTTCTCGACTGCCGCGGCGGTCACCAGCGTCTCCGGCCGTGGCGTCGGCATGGACGTGGTCCGCACCAATATCGACCAGATCGGCGGCACCATCGATATCAAGTCGGTTGCCGGCGAGGGCTCCAGCGTCACCATCAAGATTCCGCTGACGCTGGCCATCGTCTCGGCGCTGATCGTCGAGGCCGGCGGCGACCGCTTCGCCATTCCGCAGCTCGCAGTGGTCGAACTGGTGCGCGCACGGGCGAATTCCGAGCACCGCATCGAGCGCATCAAGGATACCCCGGTGCTCCGGCTGCGCAGCAAGCTGCTGCCGCTGATGCATCTGAAGAAGCTGCTCGGCATCGACGACGGCACCAACTCGGATCCGGAAAACGGCTTCATCGTCGTGACCCAGGTCGGCAACCAGACCTTCGGCATCGTGGTCGACGGCGTGTTCCACACCGAGGAAATCGTCGTCAAGCCGATGTCAACCAAGCTGCGCCACATCGGCATGTTCTCCGGCAACACCATCCTCGGCGACGGTGCGGTGATCATGATCATCGATCCCAACGGCATCGCCCAGGAACTGGGCGCCGCGGGTTCGGCGGTTACCGAGATTTCCAACGAGAACGCATCCAAGCATCTCAACGCCTCCGAGCAGCTGACCTCGCTGCTGGTGTTCCGCGCGGGATCGTCGCAACCGAAATCGGTGCCGCTGGCGCTGGTCACACGTCTCGAAGAGATTGCCGCCGACAAGATCGAGTCGTCGAACGGCCGCTACATGGTGCAGTATCGCGATCAGCTGATGCCGCTGGTGCAGATGGATGGCGTGACGATCCACACGAGCGGAACGCAGCCGATCCTGGTGTTCGCGGACGAGCAGCGCTCGATGGGCCTGGTGGTCGACGAGATCATCGACATCGTCGAGGAGCGGCTCAACATCGAGGTGGCTGGCGCGCAGCCAGGCATTCTCGGATCGGCGGTCATCAAGGGGCTGGCGACCGAGGTGATCGACGTCGGTCACTTCCTGCCGATGGCGTTCGCCGACTGGTTCACGCGCAAGGAGATGAAGGATTTCGCCACCACGCAGTCGATCCTGCTGGTCGATGACTCCGCATTCTTCCGCAACATGCTTGCACCGGTCCTCAAGGCGGCCGGATACAAGGTTCGTGTCGCGATCAACGCCCAGGAAGGCCTCGTCGTGCTGCGCTCCGGCCAGGAGTTCGACGCCATCCTGACCGACATCGAAATGCCGGACATGAACGGGTTCGAGTTTGCCGAAGCGATCCGTGCAGACCAGAAGATGGCCAGCACCCCGATCATCGCGCTGTCCTCCATGATTTCGCCGGCAGCGATCGAGCGCGGCCGTCAGGCCGGTCTCAACGACTACGTCGCGAAGTTCGACCGGCCGGGCCTGATCGCCTCGCTGAAAGAACAGACCAACCAATCCACCAGCCAGGCGGCGTAAGGACATGACGATGACCAGCAAGACGACCACATCCGACGGCGCCGTCACCGAATACGTCACCACGATGATTGGCGGCCAGTTGTTCGGCATGCCGATCTCCCGGGTGCAGGACGTGTTCATGCCTGAGCGACTGACCCGCGTGCCGCTATCGTCCAGCGACGTCGCCGGCGTGCTCAACCTGCGCGGCCGGATCGTCACCGCGATCGACATGCGCTCGCGGCTTGGCCTGCCGAAGAACGACGACGGCAAGCCGCCGATGGCGGTCGGCGTCGATCTGCGCGGCGAATCCTACGGCCTGCTGATCGACTCGATCGGCGAAGTCCTCAAGCTCGCCGATGACAGCCGTGAAGTGAATCCGGTCAATCTCGACCCGCGGATGGCGAAAATGGCCGACGGCGTGCATCGGCTGGAAGGCCAGTTGATGGTGGTGCTGGACGTCGACCGCATTCTCGAAATCGCTCCCGACAAACTCGCGGCCTGACATCGACAGCAGGCAAACCCGGCCCGCGGTGGAAATCTTCCATCCGGATCTGACAGTAGCAGAGGCTCAAATGAAGACATGTCTGGTCGTCGATGACTCCAGCGTCATCCGCAAAGTCGCACGGCGTATCCTCGAAGGTCTGGATTTCGAGATCATCGAGGCCGAAGATGGCGAGAAGGCGCTCGAGGCCTGCAAGCGCGGGCTTCCCGACGCGGTCCTGCTGGACTGGAATATGCCGGTGATGGACGGTTACGAATTCCTGCGCAACCTGCGTCGCATGCCGGGCGGCGATGTCCCCAAGGTGGTGTTCTGCACCACCGAGAACGACGTTGCCCATATTGCACGCGCGCTGCATGCCGGTGCCAACGAATACATCATGAAGCCCTTCGACAAGGAAATCGTCTCGGCGAAATTCCACGAAGTCGGACTGATCTGACCGCGGCGGCTCGGGCGGCATCCGGCTCCTGACCTGTATATTTTATTTATAGCGTTTTGTTGCATCCGTTGTGTTTGGTGAGTGATGAGTGTTGATGTGATCAATCCCTCAGTGTCGGATTCGACGCGGTATGAACCGCTTCGGGTCATGGTGGTTGATGACTCGGTCGTCATTCGCGGTCTGATTTCCCGCTGGATCGAAGCCGAGCCCGACATGACCGTGGCGGCCTCGCTGCGCACGGGACTCGACGCCGTCAACCAGCTCGAGCGGGTCAATCCCGACGTAGCGGTGCTCGACATCGAGATGCCGGAGCTTGACGGCATCCAGGCGCTGCCGCAGTTGCTCGCCAAGAAGCGCAACCTCATCGTCATCATGGCGTCGACGCTGACCCGGCGCAACGCCGAGATCAGCTTCAAGGCGCTGTCGCTGGGCGCGGCCGACTACATTCCGAAACCCGAGAGCACCCGCGAAGCGTCGGCGGCGGAGACCTTCCGCCACGACCTGCTGCAGAAGATCCGCAATCTCGGCGCCAAGGTCCGCCGGCTGCAGTCCGCCACTTCGCCGCCGCTGGTCCCGGCGATCGGCCGCCCGCGCGAACCGTTGCCGGTGCCGCCGCG
This sequence comes from Tardiphaga sp., assembly GCA_036561845.1. Lineage (GTDB taxonomy): Bacteria > Pseudomonadota > Alphaproteobacteria > Rhizobiales > Xanthobacteraceae > Tardiphaga. The sequence continues at coordinate 8,591 of DATCUS010000213.1, forward strand.
TGCGCCGGCATCGGTCGCCGGTCAGGCTGCGCTGCTGAAGCGCCCGTTCAGCTCGATCGCGCCGCGCGTGCTGCTGATCGGATCGTCCACCGGCGGACCGCAGGCGTTGATGACCCTGGTCGCTGAAATCGGCGCGGTGATCGATCGCGTGCCGGTGCTGATCACCCAGCATATGCCGCCGACCTTCACGACCATTCTCGCCGAGCATCTCTCACGGTCCAGCCATAAGCCGGCCCACGAAGGTATTGACGGCGAAATCGTCAAGCCCGGCCAGATCTATCTGGCACCGGGCGGCAAGCACATGCGGGTGGCCAGGCAGGGCGCCAATATCGTGATCGCGCTCGATGACGGTCCGCCGGTGAATTTCTGCAAGCCCGCGGTCGATCCGCTGTTCAATTCCGCCATCGATGTCTGGCAGGGCGCCATCCTGGCCGTGATCCTCACCGGCATGGGCTCGGACGGCATGCGCGGCGGCAAGGACATCGTCGCCGCCGGCGGCAACGTCATCGCACAGGATGAGGCCACCAGCGTGGTGTGGGGCATGCCCGGGGCCGCCGCCAATGCCGGAATCTGCTCTGCCATTCTGCCACTCAATCAGATCGCACCGAAACTGGTTCGGCTGTTTTCGGGAGATCGCTCGTGACCCCAGTTGATTATGAGTTCCTGCGCAAGTTCCTCAAGGAGCGTTCCGGTCTCGATCTGTCCGCGGACAAGCAGTATCTGGTGGAGAGCCGGCTTGTTCCGCTGGCGCGCAAGGCTGGTCTTGCCGGAATCGACGAGGTTGTGCAGCAGATCAAGAACGGCTCCGCGGCCATTGCGTCTGACGTGGTCGAGGCGATGACCACCAACGAGACGTTCTTCTTTCGCGACAAGGTCCCGTTCGATCATCTGCGCGAGATGATCATTCCGGAATTGCTGCAGGCCCGCGCCAGCAAGCGCAGCCTGCGGATCTGGTGCGCGGCGGCGTCCACCGGTCAGGAGCCCTATTCGATCGCCATGTGCCTGAAGGAAATGGGCGCAGCTCTCGCGGGCTGGCGGATCGAGATCATCGGCACCGACATCTCTCAGCAGGTGCTGGAGAAATCCAAGTCCGGCATCTACAGCCAGTTCGAAGTGCAGCGCGGGTTGCCGATCCAGTTGCTGGTGAAATACTTCAAGCAGGTCGGCGAGATGTGGCAGATCAACGCCGATATCCGCTCGATGATCCAGTACCGGCCGCTCAACCTGCTGCAGGACTTCTCCAGCATGGGCAAGTTCGACCTGATCTTCTGCCGCAACGTGCTGATCTATTTCGATCAGGAGATGAAGACATCGATCTTCAACCGGCTGGCCAAGACCATGGAGCCGGACGGCTTCCTGGCACTCGGCGCCGCCGAAACCGTGGTCGGCCTGACCGACGCCTTCAAGCCGCATCCCGACCGCCGCGGCATCTACCGGCCCAATCTGGTTCGCGCAGCACCCTCGATCGTGCCGTCCATGGCCGCCGCAGGATTGAAGACGGTCGCCGCGCGCTGAGGCCGAGATACGCGTTCGCGAATCTCGCACTGCCATTCCCTGCCGCACCCATTGACGTGGCTGACGATGTACGCCGATCGGCGAGGCCGGGTGGCGTGCAGACCGCCAGACGTGAAACACGTTTGAGCATCTCCGGATTGCCGGTTCCCTCGCGGCTGTTGCCGCACGCCCCGGAATGACGACCACCCCAGGCATACGCAAACAAAAACCCCGCCGTTTCCGGCGGGGTTCAGTCGGGAGGCGAGCCTCGCGGCTCCGATAATCGATCTTAAGCGGGGATGCGGACTTCTTCTTCGTGCGGCTCGCGCAGCACGTAGCCGCGGCCCCACACGGTTTCGATGAAGTTGCGGCCGTCGGACGCGTTGGCCAGCTTCTTGCGCAGCTTGCAGATGAAGACGTCGATGATCTTCAGTTCCGGTTCGTCCATGCCGCCGTAGAGATGGTTGAGGAACATTTCCTTGGTGAGGGTGGTGCCCTTGCGGAGCGAGAGCAGCTCCAGCATCTGGTATTCCTTGCCGGTCAGATGCACGCGCTGGCCGCCGACTTCCACCGTCTTGGTGTCGAGGTTGACGACCAGATCGCCGGTCTGGATCACCGACTGGGCGTGGCCCTTGGAGCGGCGCACGATCGCATGGATGCGGGCCACCAGCTCGTCTTTATGGAAAGGTTTGGTCATGTAGTCGTCGGCGCCGACGCCGAGACCCTTGACCTTGTCCTCAATGCCGGCGAGGCCGGAGAGGATCAGGATCGGCGTCTTGATCTTCGACACCCGCAGCTGCTTGAGGACGTCGTAACCGGACATGTCCGGAAGATTGAGATCAAGTAAAATGATATCGTAGTCGTAAAGCTTGCCGAGATCGACGCCCTCTTCTCCGAGATCCGTCGTATAGACGTTGAAGCTCTCGGATTTGAGCATCAGCTCAATCGACTGCGCGACCGCACTATCATCTTCGATTAACAAAACGCGCATGCCAGTCCCCTTTAGTCGCCGCTCCGGGCGTCAGGTCGGCCGCACTTGCGGCACCAAAAAACGCCTTTGAACAACTGATTCGGATCCTGACGACATATGGTTAACAAAACCTGATTCCTCCGCGCAAGTACTAACCGTGCAATTTTCGTCGAATCGCCGTAAGATATTGCGAAAGAGTGGTTTTTTGTACCCGTAGCCGTTCAAGTTCCACATGAAGAGACGGGCCTAACCGACTCCATCGACTCACGCCTTTGTTCTGAAGGGCAAGCGCTCTCAGTCACCAAGACAATGACGTAATGATTAACGATGCGGGTAAACACGAAGTTAAGACCCCGTCGGCAACACGTAGAAACTTAAGGGTTTCGCAATGAAAGCGCTGGCGGAACAGATCGCCGACCTCGACGGCGTCAATATCTATGGCCGTGTCGTCGGCGTGCGCGGCCTGATGGTCGAGATCGCGGGGCCCATCCACGCCATGTCGGTTGGGGCGCGCATTGTCATCGAGACCGGCACCAACCGTTTCATCCCTGCCGAGGTGATCGGGTTCAGCGGCAGCAATGCGGTGGTGATGCCGTTCGCGGGCCTTGAGGGAGTGCGTCGCGGTTGCCGTGCGGTGATCGCCAACGCCGCGAGCCAGGTACGGCCGTCGATCTCCTGGCTCGGCCGGGTCGTCAACGCGATGGCGGAGCCGATCGACGGCAAGGGGCCGCTGCAGCAGGGGCCGGCGCCGATGCCGTACCGCAATTCGCCGCCGCCGGCGCATTCCCGCAACCGCGTCGGCGCGCCGCTCGATCTCGGCGTGCGGTCGCTGAACACCTTCCTGACCTGCTGCCGCGGCCAGCGCATGGGCATCTTCGCCGGTTCCGGCGTCGGCAAGTCGGTGCTGCTGTCGATGCTGGCGCGCAACGTCGACGCCGACGTCTCGGTGATCGGCCTGATCGGCGAGCGGGGCCGCGAGGTGCAGGAGTTCCTGCAGGAAGATCTCGGCGACGAGGGTCTGGCGCGCGCTGTGGTGGTGGTCGCGACCTCCGACGAGCCGGCGCTGATGCGGCGGCAGGCCGCCTATCTGACCATGTCGATCTCCGAGTACTTCCGCGACGAAGGCAAGGATGTCATGTGCATGATGGACTCCGTGACCCGCTTTGCGATGGCGCAGCGCGAGATCGGCCTGTCCGTAGGCGAGCCGCCGACCGCCAAGGGCTACACGCCGACGGTGTTCACCGAACTGCCCAAGCTGCTGGAGCGCGCCGGCCCCGGCGTCAATGAAGGTTCCATTACCGGCATCTTCACGGTGCTGGTGGATGGCGACGACCACAACGAACCGGTCGCCGACGCGGTCCGCGGCATTCTCGACGGCCATATCGTGATGCAGCGGGCCATCGCCGAGCGCGGCCGCTATCCGGCCATCAACATTCTCAAGTCGGTATCGCGGACGATGCCGAAATCCTGCGATCCGGTTTACCTGCCGACCATCACGCGGGCGCGCCAGATCATGGCGACCTATGCCGACATGGAGGAGCTGATCCGGCTCGGCGCTTACCGCGCCGGCTCGAGCCCGGAGGTCGACGAGGCGATCCGGCTGCACGAACCGCTCGAGAGCTTCCTGCGCCAGCGCAAGGACGAAGTGGCGGGCTTGACCGAGGGATACATGCAACTGGAGAAAATCGTTGGCAGTTTGGAAACGGAACGCTAACTTTGTCAGGTCATCATCCCGTTCAGAGATACAATTCTGCCGGTAGGGGTCTTGCGCTCCACCGGTCCCGTCCCGCGTTGAATTTGGGACTTCTGGGGAGTACGAGTCGATGAAGTCACGTGAAACGCTGATCCGCCTGAAGAAATTCCAGGTCGATGAGAAGCGCCGCAGGGTCAACCAGATCGAAGGCATGATCGCGGATTTCCAGCGCATGTCGGTGGATCTCGAGCGCGAAATTCACTCCGAGCAGGAGCGCGCAGGGATCAATGATCCCACGCACTTCGCCTATCCCACCTATGCCAAGGCCGCGATCCAGCGTCGCGAGAACCTGACCCGCTCGGCCGACGAGTTGCGTATCCAGCTCGAGGACGCCAAGAGCCTGCTCACCGAAGCCTTCGAGGAACTCAAGAAGGTCGAACTGCTCGACGAGCGCGACCAGGCCCGCGAACGCGCCGAAGAAAGCGCCCGCGAGCAGGCTGATCTCGACAGCATCGGGCTGATGCGCGCACGCATCGCCGTCGCCTGAGTCCGGTCGCGAGTTGGGCAGCCGGCCATCTGCAATCCAATGATCGAGCCCGGGCCGCGAGGTCCGGGTTTGTTGTTTGGTGCGTATGCACAGCCGCGAGTGACATGATACGTTCATGCCGGAGTATGGTACGTGCATACATTGACACCGCGCGGGAATGATCGTTGCGCCGGTATTTTGAGTTTTGGGGACATTGAATGCTGACGCCGGCTGAACTGGTCTGGCTGATCGCCGCGGTTGCCAAGGGGGATGAGGCCGCGTTCGAGCGCCTGTATGCGGCGACGCGTGCGAAACTCTTTGGCGTGGTGCTCCGTATCTTGCGCAGACAGGATCTCGCGGAGGAAGTCATCCAGGAGGCCTACGTCAAGATCTGGAACAGCGCGGGACAATTCAATCCCGGCCTGGCTTCGCCGATCACCTGGATGGCGTCGATCGCTCGCAACCGGGCCATCGATGTGGTTCGCAAGAAGGGCGAGCTATCAATTGAAGAAGAGCCGGCCGCGATGGAAGTGGCCGCCGATACGCCCGATCCTCTGGCGCGTCGCGAAATGACCGAAGAATTGAAGCGGCTGCTGGAGTGCGTGGGACGGCTCGAACCGGACCGCCAGAAGCTTGTGCTGCTCGCTTACTACAATGGCTGGAGCCGCGATCAGCTTGCGGCGAAGTTCGAGGCGCCGGTCAATACGATCAAGACCTGGCTACGCCGCAGCATGATGGACATCCGGGAGTGTCTGGGACTGACATGATGGCCTATAGCGAAGACCATATCGCGCTCGCCGCGGAATATGCGCTCGGCACACTCGACGCGGACGAGCGCGCTCAGGTCGAGGCCATGATGTCCGTGGACAAGGACTACGCGGCCGTGGTCGAGGCGTGGGAGCGTAAGCTCGGCGTGCTGAACGAGATGGTCGGGCTGGTCGAGCCGCGTCCCGAAGTCTGGCAAAAAATCCGCGCGGCGATCGGACTGTCCGGCGCGCAGGAGTCGCTGCTGCTGCCGCAAGCGCCGCAGCCGGTGACGTCCGACGCTGTCGACGAAATGTCGGCGGCTGACCGCGCCAATGCGCTGGCGGCAAACGACGCCACCGTGCTGGTCTTCTCGCGACAGGTCAGGCGCTGGCGCAACATGGCGACCGGCATGACGGCCATCGCGGCGGCGCTGCTGACCATGGTCGCATTGCAGGCCTACCGGCCTGAACTGCTGCCCGATGGACTGCGTCCGAAGATGAAGCAGCAGGTTGCGCAGGTGCAGCCGCCGGCCTCGCCCGCGGCAGTCGCGGGGCAGGCGCAATACGTCGCCTTGCTGCAGACCGACGGCAGTTCGCCGGCGTTCATTCTCACGGTCGACGCCGCCACCAAGAACTTCACCGTCCGCAAGGTCGGCGCGACCCAGCAGCCCGGCAAGGATTATGAGCTGTGGATCGTCTCCGACAAGCTGCAGCGTCCGCGGTCGCTGGGCGTGATCGGCAGCAACGAATTTACCACCCGCGCGGCGCTCGCCGCCTATGATCCCGAGACCGTCAATCAGGCGACCTATGCGGTGACGGTCGAGCCGGAGGGCGGATCTCCGACCGGATCGGCCACCGGTCCGATCGTCTTCACGGGCAAGCTGATCGAGACCGTGCCGCCGGCGCCGCTGCCGCGCTAGAGAGACGCTGGCGTTGGCAGAATCCAGGCAAAGAAAAACGCCCGTGGGGGGCGGGCGTTTTTCATGAGGTCTTCACCTTGGGGCAAGTGAAGTCGCCTGCATACTCACGCGGCTGCTTGGGGGCGAACTGCCGCGTGAATTCCTGAAATCATCTAGCGAACCAGGTTCGCATTCGAACTGGTCACCGTCACCGGCTGACCTGCCTTCACCACCCGCGCTGTCTGCGGGTATCCGTCGCTGGTGTTGACCCGAGCCGAAATCCCGAAGCCCGCGACAGTGATCCCGGCGATGAGAGCTACCACCACCACCTTCAGGTGGGTGGTGCGATCGGCGCTGTAAATCGAGTGGTTCATCCGAAGCCTCCTGCCGCCTGACTGCCGTTGCCGATTTGTGTCGGCGTTGCGACGGCAGGTTCAACGTCTCGCTGCAGGAAACGTAGGGACCCGGCTTTCCGTTCCGAAGGGGTGATCACAAGGTGGTGAAAAGACGTGATCGGCCGCGAGACAGAGAATAGCGGAGATTAAAAACGCAACATATTCAGTTAGTTAAAATATGTCGCCAAGATTCGCCGATCCTGTTCGCTTCGGCCTGTCGACATCTAACTGCTTGTCTGTGGTGAATTTGCATCGGTATTTCAGGCGATTTCGCACAAGTCGGCAGACCGCCGGTTACACGCTGCCGACGGTCTTGAGCCGTGCGCGGGGATGGATTTCGGCCTGCGACAGGACCGTGGTCTGGGCGCGGAAACGTTCCACCAGAGAGCGCACAAACGGACGGATCGACGCCGAGGTCACCAGCACCGGCGCCTCGCCTTCGCGCGCGGCCTGTTCGAAGCGGTCGCGCACTGTGGTCATGAATTCCGACAGTTTCGACGGTTGCATCGCCAGGCTGCGTTCTTCGCCCTGGCCGATGATGGATTCGGCAAAGGCCTGCTCCCACTTCGCCGACAGGGCGATCAGCGGCAGATAGCCGTTGTGCGACGTGTTCTGCGCGCAGATCTGGCGGGCCAGGCGGGCACGGACGTGTTCGACGACCGTGGCCGGGTTGCGCGAGAACGCCAGCGCGTCGGCGACGCCCTCGAGGATGGTCGAGAGATCGCGGATCGAGATCCGTTCGGTGAGCAGCAGCTGCAGCACGCGCTGGATGCCGGACACGGTGATCATGCTGGGCACGATATCCTTGACCAGTTCGCCCTGTTCCTTCGGCAGATCCTTCAGCAGCTTCTGCACTTCGCCGTAGGACAACAAGTCCGACATGTTGCCTTTCAGCAGCTCAGTGAGATGCGTCGACAGCACCGTGGCGGCATCCACAACCGTGTAGCCCTTGAGCGATGCTTCTTCCTTGAGCCCGGCATCGATCCAGGTGGCCGGCAAGCCGAAGGTCGGCTCGGTGGTGTGAATGCCGGGCACGTTGACCTGGTTGCCGCCGGGATCCATGACCATGAACTGGTTCGGCCAGATCCGGCCGGTGCCAGCGTCGACTTCCTTGATCTTGATGATGTAGGTGTTGGCCTCGAGCTGCACGTTGTCGAGAATGCGCACCGACGGCATCACGAAACCCATCTCGACCGCGAGCGAACGGCGCAGCGCCTTGATCTGCTCGGTCAGGCGGTCGTTGCCATCCGGCCCGTTGACCAGCGGCAGCAGCGCGTAGCCGAGCTCGATCTTGAGGTCGTCGATCTTCAGCGCGGCGGAAATCGGCTCGTCGGCGGCGGCGCTCGCCGCGGCTGCGGCGGCCGGCGCAGC
>DATCUS010000214.1:0-3589 GCA_036561845.1 Tardiphaga sp.
CCGAGGCAGCGTCCTCGACGACATCAGCCGCACCGAACGCGCTCAGCGCAGCGGCCAGCGACACCGCGCGATGCTTCGCCGAGGCGGTGATGCCCTCGAGCCGCAGCAACGTCACCGACTGGTCCGGCGCGGCGATCTCGCCGAGCGCGCCTTGCGTGGTGCGCAGCGCCGAGCCCGGCAGATGCGCTGCGCCCGACACGTCGTAAGGCGATCCCAGCGCCGCTGTCATCGCCTTGTTGGCAGCGATGTCGTCGAGCCCGCGCAACACCAGCGTGCGCTCGCTCTCGGCCCGCGGCATCACCTTCAGCGTCACCTCGGTCATCACAGCCAGCGTGCCCCAGGAGCCGGCCAGCAGCTTGCAGAGGTCGTAACCGGTGACGTTCTTCACCACCTTGCCGCCGGCCTTGAAACTGTCGCCGAAGCCGGACACCGCATGCGCGCCGAGCAGGTGGTCGCGTGCCCCACCGGCCTTGATGCGCCGCGGCCCGGCGAGGCCGGCGGCGATCATGCCGCCGATGCTGCCGACATCCGGCGTCCCCAGCAGCTGCGAGGTGTTCATCGGATCGAAGGCGAATTGCTGGTTCCGCGAATCGATCAGCGACAGCACGTCGGCCAGCGGCGCGCCGGCCTGCACGGTGATGATCAGCTCGTTCGGCTCATAGGCCGTCACCGCATTGAGCGCCGACAGGTCGAGCACGGCATTGGTGGTGACAGGCTGGCCGATGCCGCGCTTGCTGCCATGGCCGACGATCTCCAGCGGCTGTTCGTCGCCGATCGCCGCGCGCACCGCCTGCTCGACATCCAGCGCATCGCGTATTTTCAGAATGTCCACGGGAAGATCTTGTTTTTTTGAGTGAGATGCAGTCGGCCGCGGAAATCCCTCCCCCCAGGCGAAGCGAAGCTTCGCAGGGCGGGGACGGTCGGCCGAGCGAAGGCGATGCGTAGCATCGCCGAAGTCGGAGGCCGGGGTGGGGGTGCCGCAGGCGAAGGCGTTTGCGGCACCCCCACCCGACCGGCCTTCGGCCGGCCACCCTCCCCGCAAGGGGGAGGGAAAAGAACAGCGCCCTTAGTTTGCAAAGTCGAACTCATCATCGTCAAAATCGCGGCAGGTCGGGGAACGCCAGCCGGCCGGCATGGACATGCATGCGGCCGAGCTCGGCGCAGCGGTGCAAGGTCGGGAACACCTTGCCGGGATTGAGCAGGCCCTGGGCATCGAACGCGCATTTCAGCCGCTGCTGCTGGTTGAGGTCGATCTCGCTGAACATCTCCGGCATCAGGTCGCGCTTCTCGATGCCGACGCCGTGCTCGCCGGTCAGCACGCCGCCGACCTCGACGCAAAGTCGTAAAATGTCGGCGCCGAAGGCTTCGGCCCTGTCCATCTCGCCCGGCTTGTTGGCGTCGTAGAGGATCAGCGGATGCAGGTTGCCGTCGCCGGCATGAAACACGTTGGCGACGCCGAGGCCGTATTTCGCCGACATTTCCTTCATCCGCGACAGCACCAGCGGCAATGCCGCGCGCGGAATGGTGCCGTCCATGCACAGATAGTCGGGCGAGATGCGGCCGACTGCCGGAAATGCCGCCTTGCGGCCGGACCAGAACAGCAGCCGCTCGTCCTCGGACGTCGAGATCTGGCAGGTGGTGGAGCCGCAGCCCAGCGCGATGGCCTCGACGCGCTTGATCAGCTCATCCACCTCGACGCCGGGGCCGTCGAGCTCGATGATCAGCAGCGCCTCGACATCCAGCGGATAGCCGGCATGGACGAAGGCTTCGGCGGCGTGGATCGCCGGCTTATCCATCATCTCCATGCCGCCGGGAATGATGCCGGCGGTGATGATGTCGGCGACGCATTTGCCGGCTTCCTCGACCTCGGCAAAACCGATCATCAGGGCCCGGGCCGTCTCCGGCTTCTGCAGGATGCGCACGGTGACCTCGGTGATGACGCCGAGCAGACCCTCGGAGCCGGTGATGATGCCCATCAGGTCGTAGCCCGACGTCTCCGCCGACTTGCCGCCGACCCTGATGACCTCGCCGGACATCAGCACGATCTCGCAGCCGAGCAGGTTGTTGGTGGTCATGCCGTATTTCAGGCAGTGCACGCCGCCGGAATTCTCCGCGACATTGCCGCCGATCGAGCAGGCGATCTGCGACGACGGATCCGGCGCATAATAGAAGCCGGCATGGGCCACCGCCTGGCTGAGCGCGAGATTGGTGACGCCGGGCTCGGTGACCACGGCGCGGTTGTCGAAATCGATCTCGCGGATGCGCTTGAATTTCCCCAAGCCCAGCAGCACCGCATCGGCTAGCGGCAGCGCGCCGCCGGACAGCGAGGTGCCCGATCCCCGCGGCACCACCTTGATGCCGTTGTCGAAGCAGTAGCGCAGCACTCTGGATACTTGTTCCGTGGTGTCCGGCAGCACCACCACCATCGGCGGCTGGCGATAGGCCATGAGGCCATCCGACTCATAGGGAAGCATCTCGGCGGCGCTGGAGATCACGCCCTCGCCCGGCACGATCTCTCGCAGTGCAGCAACGATCGTTTCGCGGCGCGCCAGCACCGCCTGATCGGCCGCGGGCATCATGATGGTCATCTTGTCACTCCCGCGCAGGCGCGGACACGCCGGGGCCTGTCATTGGGCTGAATCAAGCACGTCTCGTCGGCTTTGGGTAGATCACGCCGCCGGAACCAATCCCCACCATCGTCGCGCTTTGCAAAGCGGCTTCCGCATGCGACAAAACCGGACGGAAAGCCAACAGCAAAAGAGCCATCCATGAAAAATATCGCCCTGCGCAGCCTCGTCCTGATCGCCATGTCCAGCGCCACCGCATCCGTTGCGCTGGCCCAGGACGTCGCCGCCGGCAAGACGTCATTTGCCAAGTGCCTCGCCTGCCACGCCATCGGCGAAGGCGCCAAGAACAAGGTCGGTCCCGAGCTGAACGGCCTCGACGGCCGCAAGTCCGGCACCGCCGAGGGCTACAGCTACACCGAGGCCAACAAGAATTCCGGCATCACCTGGAACGAGGCCCAGTTCAAGGACTACATCAAGGATCCGAAGGCCAAGATCCCCGGCACCAAGATGGCTTTCGCCGGCATCAAGAAGGAAACCGAGGTCAACGACCTCTGGGCCTTCGTGTCGCAGTTCGACAAGGATGGCAAGATCAAGACGAAGTAGCGTCAGCGATACACACCGGCCGCCATGTATTCTCCCTCTCCCGCTTGCGGGGGAGGGTGGCGCGAAGCGCCCGGTGGGGGCCATCGCAGGGACGTCGCGTGGGCCCCCCCGGCCCTCCCCCGCAAGCGGGAGAGGGGGCAGACCGGACGTCGCTTGGTATCAAATAGACTCTACGCCCCGACCAGCATCTTGGCCGGCAGCACCGCCTGCACCACCAGGCCGCGGGCGCGGGCGTCCATCACCCCCACCGCACGCAGCGCCAGCAAGGTCACCGTCTGCACCGCGTCGCGCAGCTTGGCGGGATCTTCCAGATTGTCCGGCGCCAATGGTCCGACCAGCGCCTCATGCAGCGCGCCAAGCAGCGCGGTGGCGGCGAGCGCGGTGTCCTGCGCGGGCAGATGTCCCGCGCGCACTGCGGC
>DATCUS010000215.1:0-21997 GCA_036561845.1 Tardiphaga sp.
GTGCCGCCGAGGCCGCCGGCCGCAGTTCGGAGGCACGCCAGGCCTATGCGGCAGCGGCCGAGCAATCCACCAGCTACTATGGCCAACTGGCGCGGGCCAAGCTCGGCCTGCCGCAGATCGAACTGAACGCCGCACCAACTGCGCGCGGCCGCGGTACCGAGCGGCTGGAAATCGTCCGCGCGGTGGCGCTCCTGTATGCGCTGGACGAGCGCGAGATCGCGATCCCCATCCTCGGCGACATGGGTGAGAATGGCGATCCTGATGCCGTGCTCGGCCTCAGTGAACTTGCCGCCCGCAACTCCGACGCCCGCGGCATGCTGCTGATCGGAAAGGCCGCGCTCAATCGCGGCCTGCCGTTCGACCACTACGCCTATCCGACCGTCGGGATTCCCGCTTTTCCGACGATCGGCCCGGAGGTCGAGCGCAGCGTCGTGTATGCGATCGCGCGACAGGAAAGCGCATTCAATCAGGCGGTGGTGTCGCCCGCCAATGCCTACGGGCTGATGCAGGTGACGCCGGACGCAGGCCGCTATGTGACCAAGAAGTACGGCGCGAGCTTCGACCTGGCCAGACTGAAGACCGATCCGGTCTACAACGCATCCATCGGGGCCGCCGAACTGGGCGGCCTGCTCGACGACTATCGCGGCTCCTACATCATGACCTTCGCGGGCTACAATGCCGGCCGCGGCAGCGTGCGTAAATGGGTGGAGCGCTACGGCGATCCTCGCGATCCCAACGTCGACGCGGTTGACTGGGTCGAGCAGATCCCATTTTCCGAGACCCGCAATTACGTGCAGCGGATCATGGAAAACCTGCAGGTCTATCGCGCGCGCTTCGGCGGCGGCTCAAAGCTGCAGATCGAGGCCGATCTGCACCGCGGTGCCATCCAGTAGCCAGGCAAGAATTCAGCGATACGCGCAGAGCGTAACAAGCAGATTGCCGTGCGCAACCGGCTGACGGCCGCGCGTTCGTCATATGACGCTTGCGGCTGGGCCTATTCCCTCGACGATCCTCGCCCCGCTCAAACAAAAACCCCCGGCAGTTTCCTGCCGGAGGTCTTTGTTTCAGACACTGAACGTCGTGAGACGATCAGGATCAGAAGGAGCGCAGAGCCTGCAGCTGCAGCTGGTACACGTTCTGGTCGCCCAGGGTGAACACGCGGCCGGCCGGAGCACCGACAACCGAAGCGGTGGTGCCAGCGGTGTAGGTGCCGGTCAGGTTGGTATCCAGACGGGTGTACATGAAGTCAGCCGAGAAGGTGAGGTTCTTGACGGGCTGCCAAGCGGTCTTGGTACCGACCTGGTAGCTCGAGAACTTCATGTCGCCGGTTGCATTGAGCGTACCGATCGCAGCGCCGGACGTAGCGCCGGTCGAGAGAGCCGCGATCAGAGCAGCACTGCCACCCGCACCGTAGTCGATGGTGCTGTAGTTGCCGTACAGCGACGTGCGCCAGTTCGGGTTCCAGTAGTGCTCGTAGTAGGCGCTGATGTCCCAAGCGGTGCTCAGGCTGATGTCAGTGCCGTTGGCCGAGCTGGTTCCGCTGTACACGCCGTCAAGCACGTAACCGAAAGCCAGGCTGCTGCCGACACCGTTGCCGCTTGCGCGGGCATAACGGCCTGCGCCGGAGCTATCCTGCGTGCCGCCCCAGACATACTTGGCAGCGCCCTTGGCATAGGTCGCTTCCATCTTGAAGCTGTCGCCTGCGCCGGTCGGCAGGTTCTTCAACTCGAAGCCGCCGCTGACTGCGTAGCCGTAGGTCGAAGACGGACGACCGGAATCGGCGTTGCTGCTGGTGTAGTAGGTGCCATGAACTTCATGAGCAGCTGCCGACACGAAGGCCGAACCCCAAGCCTGATCGAGGCGGAGATTGCCGACAACGTCAGGAACGTGATCGCCACCCGAGGCGTTGCCCAGGAAGTTGTTGGTGCCGTAAGCACCGCCCGTCAGGGTCGAGCCCTGGAACGGAGAGACGAACACGGACGAGGTGTTCACGATACCGGCGGTGCGGTAGGGCTGAGCGTCTTCGAGCGAAATCGTCGCAGACACGCCGTTGCCGAACGAGGCGGTGTAGGCGATCTGCGTGATGCCGGTCGCGTTGTTGGAGCCAGCCTGGAAGCCGGACGAGATCGTCGGCTTGGCCAGGGCCCACTGCGGATCGAACATCGACACCGACTTACCCATGGTGAAGCCAGCGAACTGGATGAAGGCGTAGTCGACTTCAGCAATGGTGCCACCGGCGATCGACGAAGTGCCGCGGGTGAAGTCGACCTTCATGTCGCCGTAGGTGCGCAGGACGCCGTATTCGGTGGCGGTGCGGGTATCGACGTTCAGGTTGAAGCGGGTACGGGTGCTGTACCAATCCTGGTTGAAGGACTGCGAGCCGTTTGCGCCGCCGTACCAGTTACCGTTGCCGGAAGCCTGACCATTCAGCACGGTCTCGAGACGGATCGCGCCGCCGAGCTTGATGCAGGTATCGGTGCCCGGGACGTAGTAGAAGCCGGCACCATAGAGCGAGCAGACCTTCACGTATTCGACCGCTTTGGCCTTCATCGGAAGATCAGCGGCCTGTGCGCCGCTCATCGCGAGCAAGCCCGCGGCCGAGCCCAGAATCAGGCTCTTAATCGTGTTCATGTAAACCTCCAAGTTGTTAAAGGGAAAGGTTCCGGGTCCTGGGATGAGGATCACCCCAAGGACAAGTTCCTTGATCCCCGACAACCCGCAAAAGCGCTTCACCCTCCGAACACACCCGCTCGTGTGCGAGGGTTCAAAGCGAATACTTTGCGGGACGACCTCGGGATGCCCCCCTCCGTCGCACCGAGACCATCAACTAACCTGCTGCGCCGCGCAACAAAGGAACGCCTTGATTAGGTCCGAGTCTGGCCGTTTTCAGAGAGGTGTTGCACAAATCACACGCTTTCGTGATCTGGCATCCTTTCCAAGCCTTTGTTTTTATTTACCTTTTCCAGATGTCTCTCGAATTGTTTCCGGATGGTGCCAAGAGACCACTGTACGCGGCGGGGCTCACCGACCTCCACACAACCTGCGAATCAGTTCTCAAAGCTTCGCGCGCTCCTTTGACGGGACGGGTCCATCCGAGAGGAAGCCAATAGCGCAAGCTGGAACTGCTGCCGCGGGTGCAACCCGGTCCGATACTGCCTCGCGGCCAGCCAAGGTCTTGGTCCGGCGATGGAACCAGCCCCAGGGCGGCACGGCAGTGCACGCCCTACCATTAGGCAGTCGTCGATTCGATGTGCGCAACGCGATGACTTTTGATCTGGCGCTTGCGGTGCGAGGCCGCGTCGGGCATATCCAAACGCGATGGAGCTGTGGCCGAGTGGCTGAAGGCACCGCTTTGCTAAAGCGGCATACCTTTTACCGGGTATCGAGGGTTCGAATCCCTCCGGCTCCGCCATTCCTGCCGATTCTGAGCCATGGCGCGAGATCTGCGACGCAGCTACGCAAACCCCGTCGAACCGCCGCACGCCACGGCGGAATTGAGAATCAGCTTCCAACCTTATTGTTGAAACGAACGACCACCTTACCGAACGGTCCGCGTTCGAGATGATCGAACGCCGCGCGCACATCCTTAAAGCCGTAGACCCTCTCGATCACCGGCTTGAGGCCATGCTCGTCAATGGCGAGGTTCATGACCTCGAATGCCCGTCGATGCCCGACCGAGATACCCTGGATGACGGCCCTTTTGAGCATCATGGGAACCGCCGAAAGAACGATCTCCGATCCCTTCAAAAAGCCGATCTGGGCGATACGCCCGCCGCTCGCGAGTGCGGCTGCCGACTGGCTGATATTGTCGCCGCCGATCAGTTCGAGCACATGATCGACACCACGCCCGTCGGTCAGGTCCAACGCTCCAGCGGACCAGTCTGGGTTGGCACGAGTGTCGATCCCGCCGAAAGCGCCGAGTGCCTTCGCATGCTCCAGCTTCTCCGCGCTCCGCGAGGTGACGATCACCCGGGCTCCGAAGGCCTGAGCAAACTGCAGCCCGAACAGAGCGACGCCGCCCGTGCCCTGCACCAGAACGGTCTGGCCCGCTTTCAGATGACCTGTCTCGATCAGGGCGGACCATGCCGTCAGCGCCGCAACTGGCAGGGTAGAGGCTTCCTCATCCGTCAGCGATACGGGCGCCTTGACGGCGGCTTCCTCGTGTAGCGTCACATATTCAGCCAGCATGCCCGGCAGCGGTCCGCCGAGCGACTGGCCATGCCGGGCCATCTCCCGTGATGGCTCACCCTCGATCCATTGCGGCCAGAAGTTTCCGAGCACCCGGTCGCCGACCTTGAATCGTGACACATCCGCGCCGGTCGCCACGACCACTCCCGCCATGTCCGATACCGGAACGAACGGCATAGTTGGCCTGTCGGGCAGCAACTCGCCTTCGATCACCAGCTTGTCGCGATAGTTGAGGGAGACCGCCGCAACCCGGATCAGCAGTTCTTTGCTGCCCGGCGTCGGCACCGGCGCTCCGGCCAATTCCAGGTTCTTCAGTCCGAATGACGGCAACTGCCATCTTTTCATGGTCTCGCTCATGGCCCATCCTTTCTGGCGTCAAGCGAGACCTTATTGACAATCAAATGGATAGCGTTGCGATATATTTTGCCAACACTTCCTCCATTCGGTCTCCAATTGATGAGCCTGAATATTCATTCCCATCTTCAAGGCATTTCCGCCTTCGTTCATGCGGTGGAAACAGGTAGCTTCACGGCAGCAGCTGCGCGCATGGGCGTGTCAAAATCCGCGACCGGCAAGAGCGTCGCTCGCCTGGAAGAGCGCCTCGGCATCCGGCTACTGGACCGCACCACGCGCAGCCTCAACCTGACGGCCGAAGGGCGGGCCTACTATCAAAGCTGCCTCAAGGTTCTGGAAGAATTGAACGCCGCAGAGACGCTGCTGGCCTCGCAAAAGCGCATCGTATCGGGAACCTTGCGGATCAACCTGCCGATCTCTTTCGGCCGATTGTGCGTGATGCCCGTGCTCAAGGAGGTCGCAGACAGGAATCCCGATCTCAATCTCGATATCTCATTCACGGACCGCCAGGTCGATCTCGTCGAGGAAGGGATCGATCTTGTGGTGCGGCTTGGCGATCCCGGAGATCATGCGAGCCTGATCGGGCGGCGCATTGGTACGCAACGCTCGATCATTTGCGCCGCGCCGGCCTATCTGGACCGTCGCGGCCGTCCGGCCGCCGTAGAGGAACTCGTCAATCACGACTGCCTCGCCTTCGCCAAGGATGGCCGCCCGCTGCCATGGGCGGTTTGCGGCCCCGACGGACTGGTCAGGCCGTTCGTCATCCAGCCGCGCCATACGATCAGCCATGGCGAGGCCTTGCGAGATGCAACCTTGCGCGGGCTTGGCGTCGCCTATCTCTCGACCTGGCTTGCGGCGGATGACCTCCGCAGCGGGCGGCTTGAAGTGGTGCCGATTCCCACCCCCGCGGAAGATGCCCCGATAACCGCGCTTTGGCCGCGCTCGCGGGATCTGGCTCCCAAGGTGCGCGTGGTCGTGGATGCGCTCGTCGAGGCGCTGATGCCTGCCCGCCTGACCGGCTAGAAAAAGCGGTGTTAAAGCGCTGGGTGTTAGGGCGCCATAGCGTGGATGTCGTGCTCATCATCGTCGAGCACGGCCCGCCATCTCACGTCCCGATGTGGCTATCGCCCGAACTCTCGATTGGATTCAGCCGAGCGGTTCGTCGTCGTCGGTGGATGATTCGCGCTTGGGTGTAACAATGTCGCCGTCGTCGGTTTCGACCCCGGGTCGTGGCTCAGGCTTCGGCATGCCCTTCTGGCCACCATGCCGGCCGCCCTGGTCCTGCTGCCCTTCGAGATCGTTTTCCTTTGGCATGGTTCCCTCCCCTTCGCTACGGACGGCTGCCAACGCGCGCCTCAGGTGGAATGTGGGTATCCTGGTTGCGCGCGCTCGCTTGCGACGATGCAGACCGTGAGCGCAGTCCCGCTCACCGGACTGCGCGCCGCCGGCTCGAAAGCGGCGTCGATCTGTGGCATGGCCTCTCACTGCAACGCGCAGGGGCGGCAAAAGCTCCAGCGACGGAGTCGCGGCACCTCGCATTAACTGTGGGCGCATGGCCATACGGAGCACGCGGCAAACGCCAACCCGGACGTTGCCGAACTCCGGGCGTTGGTCCTCCGCCGTTCCAACGTTTCGCAAATGCCCGAGCGCCTCGCACGGTTTGGCGTCGGGGATCGCCCACGGCCCGAGGAACCATGTTGGTCCACGGCGCTTGACTAGCGACATTGCGGAAATCTTGCCGCTGCGGAGTAAGAACTATGATGGCGACCAGGATGAAGCACCCCGGCCCGACCGGCCTGCTTGTCGCTATCGCGCTCGCCTTGTCAGCTGCGGCAACCGCAGCACAGGCCTACTCCCCCGATCAGGAACGACTCTGTTCCGCAGATGCCATGCGGCTGTGCAGCGCCCAGGTGCCCAATGTCGAGCAGGTCACCGCCTGCATGCGCAAGCAGAAGGCGAATCTCAGCAAGGGCTGCAGGGCTGTGTTCGACAAATAGCCGGCAGGACGCGAAGGCGCCGTGATCAATGGTTGGTCAGCCAAGCGCGCGCGGCGCGCTGGGCCGCGGCGACCTCGACCTCAGACATCATTTCCGCGACCTCGCGACGCATCGCCAGGGCGTCCGCACGACCCTTCATGGCGGCAAGATTGAACCATTTGTGCGCCGCGACGAGATCGACGATGCCTGAGCGTCCGCACGACCAGTGCATTCCGCGGTCGAACAGCACGTCCTGAATGGCGCTGGTATCGACCGGCTCGGCGGTGTCGAAATTGATGAAGCCCTGAAACATGCGATCTCTCCTTTTTATCGTTGCCGCCTCGTGCGAGTGCGGCTCCTGTCTGACTGTCCAACGTCCCGTCGCCGTTTTCCGGCTTGTGGGGATGATCATGACCGATAAAATTTGAAGAGCAGTTTAAGTATCGCGATGAACGGATTCTGAACGAAATCCTCACCGCCACGGGCCGGTCCGGTGAGATGCTGGTTTTGCTGGGCTTTGTCGCCGCCGCCGGATTTGGTTTACCGTGTCGATGAGCAGACCGATAACCATCCGATCATGCGGCGGCCGCGGGATCGAAAAACGCTGAGGGGTCTCCCCTGCGCACCAGGACGTTCTGACGCATCAGGCGCCGCGTCGATAGGCTCGTGAAAGGGAAATCAAGGAGCCGGGGACCAGCCGCGCCGGCAAGGACGAGGGCGTCGGCGAACACGTCAGGATCAGATTCCAGTGGCGGAGACCGCCGCTGAAACTGCGGACCGAAGATCCGCACCGAATAAAGAACCGCACGGCCGAAGCACTGCGTTCTTTGCCGAACCGGCTCACGGAAGGACAAGCCCCGCATGAGATCCCGATCAAGCCGTTTGACCTGATGTCTCGCCGACACCCTCTTCGTCGACCAGAGCCTGCTGCCAGATCAGCTTCGAGAAGCAACTGGCGTGGAGACCCTTGTGACGTCGCCGGCAGCAAGCCGCCGGCAGTTTTCAGAAGAAGGGTTACTTCTTCTTCTTGGCAACCTTCTTCGTCTTCTTGGCAGTCTTCTTCACTGCGCTCTTCGTTGCCTTCTTCGCCTTCTTAGCTTTCTTGGCCATGTTGCCCTCCAGAATAAAAGTGATCGCTAGTCGCTGCGTGCACTCGGGAATCGAGATGCACTACATCCCGAATACACCAACACATTAGAAAAAACAGTGTCCCGCTTAAGGAAGTGTTGATGACGCGATGACGCCGTGCACACCACGCGCACAACGACAACACGACAGCGCGCATGCGGACAATGCCAGAAACGCGCGAAAACTCTACACCGACGATTGTCAAGATTGTAGGAAACGGCTGCGCCGCAGGCACAATCGAGATTCATGATATCAGATAAATACAATACAGGTCGGCGACTCCGAGTCGGTGCAGGCGACCGAAAGTGCCGGTCGCGGACTCTGAGTCGCATTTTTTGGCAATGAAAAAATTTTCAGGAAAATCGCGTTGGGGACTTAACGCCCCTCGCTGCAACCGCTTTTTCCGGCGAATCGTGATCCCTGATTCGTGTCGCTGCCTTTGTCCGCACGACGCTTCGTCGCTTACCGAACAGCGGTTCGCGCTGCCAACGGCGACGCCGCAAGCGCGGCGTCGCCGGCCATTCAGATGCCTAGCTTGCGCTTCAGGAGATCGTTGACGGCCTGCGGGTTGGCCTTGCCGCCCGACGACTTCATCACCTGACCGACGAACCAGCC
This sequence comes from Tardiphaga sp., assembly GCA_036561845.1. Lineage (GTDB taxonomy): Bacteria > Pseudomonadota > Alphaproteobacteria > Rhizobiales > Xanthobacteraceae > Tardiphaga. The sequence goes on from DATCUS010000215.1 coordinate 8,262, forward strand.
CATCAAGGCCGGCTTGGCCTGGGCCTGCGCGACCTTGTCGGGATTGGCTTTGATGATCTCGTCCACCACCTTCTCAATGGCGCCCATGTCGGTGACCTGCTTCATGCCGCGCGCTTCAACCAGCGCCCGCGGATCGCCGCCTTCGGTCCAGACGATCTCGAACAGTTCCTTGGCGATCTTGCCGGAGATCACGCCCTCGCCGATCAGGTCGACGATGGAGGCCATCTGGACCGCGGACACCGGCGAGGACGTGATGTCCTGGCCTTCCTTGTTGAGCCGGCCGAACAGCTCGTTGATGACCCAGTTGGCGGCCAGCTTGCCGTCGCGGACCTTGTCGGCCAGTCTCGAAAGCACCGCTTCGAAGAAATCGGCGCTCTCGCGTTCGCCCACCAGCACCGCAGCGTCATAGGGCGTCAGCCCGATCTCGCCGATGAAGCGCGCCTTCTTCTCGTCCGGCAGCTCCGGCAGGTCGGCCTTCAGGGCTGCGACATAGGCTTCGCTGAATTCCAGCGGCAGCAGGTCGGGATCCGGGAAATAGCGGTAGTCGTGCGCCTCTTCCTTGGAGCGCATCGACCGGGTCTCGCCCTTGCCGGCGTCGAACAGCCGAGTCTCCTGATCGATCGAACCACCATCCTCCAGCACGCCGATCTGGCGTCGCGCCTCGTAGTCGATGGCCTGGCCGATGAAGCGGATCGAATTGACGTTCTTGATCTCGCAGCGGGTACCCAGCGGGTCGCCCGGCTTGCGCACGGAGACGTTGACGTCGGCGCGCAGGCTGCCCTTCTCCATGTCGCCGTCGCAGGTGCCGAGGTAACGCAGGATGGTGCGCAGCTTGCTGACATAGGCCTTGGCCTGTTCGGACGAGCGCAGGTCCGGCTTGGAGACGATCTCCATCAGCGCCACGCCGCAGCGGTTGAGGTCGACGAAGGTCGAGGTCGGGTCCTGATCGTGCAGCAACTTGCCGGCGTCCTGCTCCAGGTGCAGCCGCTCGATCCCCACGGTGAAGCTCTCGCCCTCGTCGGTGTCGACGATCACCTCGCCCTCACCGACCACCGGCGATTTGTACTGGCTGATCTGGTAGCCTTGCGGCGAGTCTGGATAGAAGTAGTTCTTGCGGTCGAAGGTCGAGCGCCGGTTGATCTGCGCCTTCAGACCGAGGCCGGTGCGCACCGCCTGGCTGACGCAATGTTCGTTGATGACCGGCAGCATGCCCGGCATCGCCGCGTCGACCAGCGACACATGGCTGTTCGGCGCGCCGCCGAATTCGGTGGAGGCGCCGGAAAACAGCTTGGAGTTGGAGGTGACCTGGGCGTGGACTTCCAGCCCGATCACGATTTCCCAGTCGCCGGTGGCGCCCTTGATGAGTTTTGACGGTTTGACAGGTGCGTTCATAGGCGGCTTTTACCCCGATGGCGGAACCGAGAAAACCCCAAAGGTGACTTGGCGCCGACCCGATTTCGGCGCGACGCCCATTACATCTTGGAGGCGAAGGCCTTGAACACCGGGCTTCCGCGCAGCGCATCGCGCCCCGCGGCGATCACCTCGTCGACCTGCTGCTGCGGCAGCTGGAAGCGCGTCGGCACCGCCTCGAGCACCTTGGCGCGGGCCGGATCGAGCTGGTCGAAGCCGAGCCGTCCGATGAAGAAATTCAATTCCTTGCAATTCCAGCCGGGCCTTACGCCGTAGCGCGCACGCTCGGCTGATGACAGGCCGCAGCGCCACTTGATCAGCGAGGTCTGCCAGTCCTTCATGGCGCGGTCGAAGGCCGAGTAGCTCGAGCCGACGCTGGCGTCGATGGTGGTGTCCACCGCCGCCGACAGCAGTTCGACGCCGCTCGGCCCTTCCACGGTGTTGATCCAGTTGCCCGACAGGCCGGCCTTGGAGTCCACCACCAGGAACAAGGCCCTGCGCAGCTGCACTGCCTGCTGCGGTGTCAGCGGTCCATAGGCCGTCTCGGACGACTCACGTTCGATGGTGAAGCCGGAGATGCCGTAATTGTCCACCAGCCCGCCATCCATCAGCTTGATGAACGGCACCGCGCCGTCACGGTAGCGCATGATCGCCTTGGCGTAGGCACTCAGCGACGGCGAGGCATTGCGATTGCTCGCGGCCTTGATGATCGACGGCGGTAGCGGATCGTTGCAGGTGCCGGGAAACGCCTTGATCACGGCCGGCGCGAAGGCGATCGGCACCGCGGCCGAGGCAGCCACCGCGTTGGAAAGCGGGTAGCGCGCCAGGTCGCTGCAGATCGCCGTGAAGGCCGTGGCGCCGAACACGAACGGCACGTGGTTATAGATGTCGGAGGCGTTGATCCAGATGCGCGGCTTGCCACTGCGGAAATGCTCGAAGGTGGCGCCCTCGAACAGGTTGGCATCGAGCCACTTGGTGAAGCCGGTGGAGTCGTTGATGCCGCCGGAGAACGCGCGGCCGATGGTGTTGAGCGACAATTCCGTATTGAGCCCCTCCTCCGCATTGCGCAGCAGGAAGCGCTCGCGGAAATCCGTCAGCGCCGCGCGCTTCTTGAGGCCGAAATAGGCCGCGGTGACCGAGCCGCCGGACACGCCGGAGATGAGGTCGACGTGATCGAGCATCGAGCCGCCGGCACCGCGGGTCGGCACCCGGTCCAGTTCCTGCAGCACGCCGAACGAGAACGCCGCCGCGCGGGTGCCGCCGCCCGAAAACGACAGGCCGACAAGGGCATCGTCGAGTGCGACGGGATCCTCGAAGCCGATCTTTTCCTTATTGGCAGAACTGGCATCGCTGAGGGGGAGGTTGATGGGCAGGTTATGCACCGACGCACAACCCAGCAGGAAGGCAGAGGCTGCGACGACGACACCGATAGAACGCAGCCCACGCATCGACTTTACCGCTTTCAAGCTCAGCCGGCAGGCGCCGGCCTGCCGCTGCCTCCATCCGGACACGATCGCGTGCGGAAGATCGACCAGATTTCGCGGCAAAGCGTTGCAATTTGATGCAAATTGCCGCAACGCCGCATATGCGCAGGTAACGTGGCTAATGAATGGTGAAACCGGGGACGTACAAGTTCCGCAACTAGTTCGGCGGCGAGGTCGGCGCGACGTCAAACACCAGCGTGAACCAGGTACCCTGCCCGCGAATGCTCACGGCGTTGAATTTGACGTTCTTGGCGTTTTCCTTGAGCGTCTGCAGGATCAACGCGCCGAGCTTGCGCGGCGATGGCCATTCCTGCCCCTCGCCGAGGCCCACACCATCGTCGGACACGACCACCGTGACCTCGCCGCCCTCCAGCTTGCAGATCAGCTTGATCTGCCCGCCATTGCGCCCGACGAAGGCATATTTCAACGCGTTGGTCAGCATCTCGTTGACCAGCAGCCCGGCCGGCATCGCGACGTTGATCGACAGCGGGCAGTAGCCGACCTCAAGCTTGAGCTCGATCCCCGGCATCGCGCTGGCCTGCATCACCGCAGTGGCGATCTCTGACAGATACTGGCCGAGATCGATTTCCGGCGTCGCATTTTCTGCCGACAAGGTCCGGTAGAGGACGGTCAGCGCGTCGATGCGGCTGGCAAGCCGAGCCAGCGCCACCGCTTCACCCTCGGCGGCGGAGCGCGCTTCCAGCCGGATCAGCGCCGTGACCAGCTGCAGGTTGTTCTTCACGCGGTGCTGCAATTCCCGCATCAGCATGTCGCGGTCGCGGATCTGGTTTTCGAACTGCTCGATCTGCGCCCGCTCGCGCCCGCCGACATCGACCAGCGCCGCGATGCGAAAACTCTCGATGCCGTCGTCGCTCTCGATCACCGAAGCATAGGCCTGCACGACGACCAGGCGGTCGACCGGCACGGCCGGACGGAACACGCCGATGAAGTCCTCACCGTCGCGGATCGCCTCACCCAGCGTCTGGTCCGCATTGTCCTCATTGAGAAAGCCGTCGAGGTTGGTCCAGCCATGGCCCTCGACATCGGCCGCTGTCATCGACATCAGGCTCTCGAAAGCCTTGTTGATGTAGACGACATGCTGCTCGGCGCCGGCTCCGCGCGACACGGCGACCGCGACCGGCGCATAGTCCAGGAGATGCTTGTACCTGTCGTTCTCGAGCGCCAGCGCGAGCTTCGGCGAGCCCAGAATCTGATCGACCTGCTGGGAAGGAGGAAGTCCGTCGTCGGCGCTCATGGAAGGTCCACGCTCATGGAGAAAGCATGACGAATGGTGGGCAAAAACGCAACGCTAAAGCCGCAGTGCAGCGTTGGGAATTCAGGCCCACCATTTCGTCGGGGAAAAGCGTCCGGCGGACTGCTCGATGACTTCGCCCAGCGAGAACAGCGTCTCCTCGTCGAACGGCCGGCCGATCAGCTGCAGCCCGAGCGGCAGGCCCTGCGCGTCCTTGCCGGCGGGAACCGCAATGCCCGGCAGGCCGGCCATGTTCACCGTCACGGTGAAGATGTCGTTGAGATACATTTCCACCGGATCGGCGCCGCCCTTCTCGCCAATCCCGAACGCCGCAGAAGGCGTCGCCGGGGTCAGGATGGCGTGGATGCCCTTGGCAAAGCAGTCCTCGAAATCCTTCTTGATCAGGGTGCGCACTTTTTGCGCGCGCAGATAGTAGGCATCGTAGTAGCCGGCCGACAGCACATAGGTGCCGATCATGATGCGGCGGCGGACCTCGGGACCAAAGCCTTCGGCACGGGTGTTCTCGTACATTGCATCGATGCTGCGACCGGGCATGCGGAGACCGTAGCGAACGCCGTCATAACGCGCGAGATTGGACGAGGCTTCGGCAGGCGCCACGATGTAGTAGGCCGGCAGCGCGTATTTGGTGTGCGGCAGCGACACGTCGACCAGTTCCGCACCGGCCGCCTTCAGCGTCTCGGCACCCTCTTTCCACAGCTTCTCGATTTCCGCTGGCATGCCGTCGAGACGGTATTCGCGGGGAATGCCGATCTTCATGCCCTTGACCGACTTGCCGATCGCCGCCTCGTAATCCGGAACCGGCAGATTGGCGGATGTGGTGTCCTTGGGATCGAAGCCGGCCATGGAGCGCATCAGGATGGCGGCGTCGCGCACCGTGCGCGCGATCGGCCCGGCCTGGTCGAGCGACGACGCAAAGGCAACAACGCCCCAGCGCGAGCAGCGGCCATAGGTTGGCTTGATACCGACCGTCCCGGTGAACGCTGCCGGCTGGCGGATCGAGCCGCCGGTGTCAGTTGCGGTGGCGCCTAGGCACAGGCCGGCGGCCACGGCCGAGGCCGAGCCGCCGGACGAGCCGCCGGGGACAAGATTGGTGTCGGAGCCGTCGCGGCGCCACGGATTGACCACCGGGCCGAAACACGAGGTCTCGTTCGAAGAGCCCATGGCAAACTCGTCATTGTTGAGCTTGCCGAGCATCACGGCACCGTCGCGCCACAGTTGCGCGCTCACGGTGGACTCATACGGCGGTATGAAATTGCCGAGAATCTTCGAGCACGCCGTGGTGCGGACGTCCTTGGTGGCGAACAGGTCCTTGATCCCGAGCGGCAGGCCGGCCAGCGGGCCGCCCTCGCCCCTGGCGATCTTCGCGTCGGCCGCAGCCGCCATGGCCCGCGCATGAACCGGAGTCTCCAGCACGAAAGCGTTGAGCACCCGGGCGTTCTCGACCGCCACGATATGCGCATCGGTCAGTTCGACCGACGTGAAGGATTTTTTCGCCAGGCCATCACGGGCCTCGGCGAGCGTCAGCGACGTCAGGTTTGTCATCTATTTATTGACCGGGCTGCAGAAGAACGGAGAAAGCGTCTTGTCGTTTTCCGGCGCATCGCGGCGGAGTTTGTCTCTGGCCTTGTCGGCCGCCTCGAGCTGATCGAGCACCGCATCCATCGCCTTGTCGGGATCGACGATCTTGCCCTGCTTCTCGAGGGCGTCGAGGTAGTCCATGTAGAGCTGATAGGACTTTTCATCGTCGCAGAGCATACACATGCGATTTTCCTGTCTCGTCCGGGCGTTACTCGACGACTTTCGGCACCAGAAAGAAATGGTCTTCGCTCATCGGCGCATTGGCGATCACTTTGTCCGCGATCTCGCCGTCGGTGATCACATCGGCACGCCGGGTCATTTCCATGGGGGTCACCGAGGTCATCGGCTCGACGCCCTCGACATCGACCTCGGAGAGCTGTTCGACGAACGCCAGCATGGCATTGAGCTCGCCCTGCAGATGGGGAACTTCATCCTCGGTGACCGCGATCCGCGCGAGATGCGCGATACGGCGAACGGTGGCAGCATCGACCGACATTATATGGGGCCTCTGGGGCGGAACGCCCACTCAGCCCGCCGTATAGCAGACGGAGGTTTCGCGCCGCAACCGCGCGGCGCGCACCATCAGCCCCGCAGACCGGCCATCCGTTCCAGCGCCGCCGCGGCCAGGGCCCGGGTCAGTTCTGCCGCCGGCAGTTCCGTGCCCATGCCCACCGCCTGGCCGGCCCACAGATTGGTGAAATCGCTGCGCCCGAGCTTCTCCGCCGCGGCCTTCAGCGGTCCCAGCGCCGTCGCCGCATGCGGAAATGCCGGAGCGTCGGCCGAGACCGGCCCGACCTCGCGCATCAGCCGGTTGATCACGCCGCGGGCGGGACGGCCGGTCATGACGTTGGTAATGACGGTGGCCTGATCGGTCCCACCTTCGAGCGCCGCGCGGCCGACTGGGCTGACCTTGGATTCCGGACAGCGCAGATAGGCGGTGCCGATCTGTACCCCGGCGGCGCCCAGCGCAAAGGCCGCGGCGATGCCGCGCCCGTCGGCGATGCCGCCCGCGGCGATCACCGGCACCCTCACTGCATCCACCACCTGCGGCAGCAGCGCGAACAGGCCAGGCTGGGTGGCAATGTCGTCTGTCAGGAACATGCCGCGATGGCCGCCTGCTTCCGCACCCTGCGCGATCACCGCATCGACGCCGCGCTGCTCCAGCCAGATCGCTTCCTCGACGATGGTGGCCGAGGCGATCACCACGCAGCCCGCCGCCTTGACGCGGGCCAGCAGCGCCGGATCCGGCAGACCGAAATGGAAACTGACCACCGCCGGCTTCAGCTCCTCGACCAGTTCGCACATGGCGGCATCGAACGGCGCACGATTGGCGGCATTGTTGGGCGCGTCGGGATCGAGACCGAGCTCCTGATAATAGGATGTCAGCCGCTTGCGCCAGCCGGCCTCGCGCGCGGGATCGGCATCGACCGCGGTGTGGCAGAAATAGTTCATGTTCAGCGGCGTCGAGACGCGCTGGCGCACGATATTGACCTGCTCGCGCGCCTTGTCCGGCGAGATCATCGCGCACGGCAGCGAGGCCAGCGCCCCGCCCTGCGCAGCGCCGATCATGATGTCGGCGTCCTGTACGCCGGCCATCGGCGCCTGCACGATGGGAAACTCGATGCCGAACAGGTCGATCAGTCTGCGGTCAGGCCACATGATATGCTCGCGTGATGACGGGGGATCGGCGCGCGCATCATTGCCGTGCCGCATGCAACCTAGCACGGAGTGTGCGCGGAGAGCTATGCGGCGGCGCGGGGCCTGAGCATCCACCGGCGCAGCGCGACGCCGGCCCAGATCGCCTCGACCAGCCCGAACGGCCAGGCGCCCTGCAGGAAGCCATAAATCGATCCCAGCCCGCAGGCGACGGCAAAGGCCAGGACGAACCAGTGGCTGCGATCCTCCAGCGCATAACACACCAGCATGGCGGTGACGGCGAACAGTCCGTAGAGGGTCAGGGCGTCCATGCGGGGCTCAGGTCTGGTGGTCTGCAGGCACCCTTAGCAGCCGCGCAGCAAGTCGCCAATCCGCGACGACCGGCGCCGAACGTCATCATCGGCTGGTTTCCGATCCATGGCGAGCGTGTTAAGCGGAGCCATGCCAGCACCCATTCTGCCACTTATCGAAGCTGCCCCGTTGTGGCCCGCCCGCGGCGCGCTGATCGGACTCGACCTCGGCACCAAGACCATCGGGGTCGCGGTGTCCGATCCCGACCGCCGGCTCGCCACCGGCGTCGAGACCGTCGCCCGCACCGCCTTCAAGGCCGACGCCGCGCGGCTGATCGTGCTCGCTGGTCAGCGCAGCATCTGCGGCTTCGTGCTCGGCCTGCCCATCAACATGGACGGCAGCGAGGGGCCGCGCGCACAATCCACCCGCGCCTTTGCCCGCAATTTTGCCCGCCTGACCGAACTGCCGATCGCATTGTGGGACGAGCGGCTGTCGACCTCTGCGGTGGAACGCGAGCTGATCGCCAACGACGTCAGTCGCGCCAAGCGCGCCAAGGTGATCGACGAGCACGCCGCGATCTTCATCCTGCAGGGTGCGCTGGACCGGCTGACGGTGCTCAACAAGCCGCCCGGGACGCGCTGACCATGCTGACAGTATTTGGAGCCCTCGTCCCGGTGTTCCTGCTGATCGTGCTCGGCTTCGCGCTGCGCCGTCTGCTACTGAAAAAAGACATCGAATGGATCGGGCTGGAGCAACTCGTCTATTACGTGCTGTTTCCGGCCCTGCTGATCGACACGCTGTCGCGTGCCAATCTGTCGTCGGTGCCGATCGCGGGGGTCGGCGGCGCGCTGTTGCTGGCGGTGCTGGCGATGTCGACGCTGTGCCTGCTGCTGCGACCGTGGCTGGCGCGCGGCCTGGGCATCGATGGCCCGGCCTTTTCGTCGGTGTTTCAGGGCGCCACCCGCTGGCAGACCTTTGTGGCGCTTTCGGTGGCCGGCAATCTGTGGGGCGAACTCGGCATCACCCTGGCCTCGGTCGCGATGGTGGCGATGATCCCGCTGCTCAACATCTTCGCGGTCTGGGTGCTGGCGCACTACGCCTCGCCGCAGAAACTGTCGTGGCCAAGGATCCTGCTGACCATCGCGCGCAATCCGCTGATCTGGGCCTGCGTCGTCGGGTTGACGATGAACCTCACCCATCTCTCCGTGCCGCGCCCGCTGCACGAATTCCTCGACGCGCTCGGCCGCTGCTCGCTGGCGCTGGGATTGCTGGTGGTCGGCGCCGGCCTGCATCTCGAAGGCCTGCGCCGCCCCGGCGCGGCTGCGGCGCTGACGGTGGTGCTCAAGCTGGTGGTGATGCCGGCGATGGCCATCGGGCTCGGCTTTGCGTTCGGACTGTCGGGCTCAAGCCTCGCGGTCGTCGCCTGCTGCGCCTCCGTTCCTTCGGCTTCGAACGGTTATATCCTGGCGCGGCAGATGGGCGGCGACGCGCCGCTGCTGGCGCAGATCCTGACGCTGCAGACCATTCTGGCGGTTTTCACCATGCCGGTATTCATCGCGCTGGTGGACTGATCTCAGGGATGGCTGGCCAGCCAGATGCTCTGCACTGTGGCGGCCAGATTGTTGAGACCGTGGACGAACACCGTCAGCCAGATCGAGTGGCTGCGATAGCGCAGCCAGCCGAGCAGCAGGCCGATGGAAAACACCTCGCCGAAGAAGAACCAGTCATATTGCAGGTGCATCGCGGTCCAGACCGCCGACGACAACAGGATGGCGCCCACCGGCCGCAGGAAGGATTCCGACCAGCCGCGATAGAGAAAGCCGCGAACGAAAAACTCCTCGGTCATCGGTGCGGCGACGCAGAACGCCAGCACCAACAGCCACAGCGCCCCGTCGGCCTGCGCCGAGCGCAGCACGTCGACCATGAAGCCCGGCGCCACGTCGCGGCCGAGCGCCCGCGACAGCAGATCCCAGCAGGTAACCAGCGCGATCAGGCTAACGGCGCCGAGCGCAAAGTTCTTCCACGAGGTGCCGCGCAGCGCGAGGTAGTCGGCGAATGGCGTGCCGGCGATCCACGTCGCCAGCCATATCGCCGCGCAGACGGCCGGCAATCCCATCATCACCGACAGCGAGATGGTGGTGCCGCTGCTCAGCATGGTCTTGAGCATCGAAAAATCGAACGTCGAATCTCCGCGCAGAATCAGCCAGACTACCACTGTGAGCTGGCCGAGAAACAGCGCGGCAAAAATCACCAAGCCCCACAGGCTGGTGCCCCAGAACTTCCAGATTCCCGGCCGGCGTGGGGTTCCAGCCGGGGCAGTTGGAAGCGGCGGCACCAGCAAGGTCATGAAGGCAACGCCCGATCGAGCAGGCCGCGACTCTCCGCAAAGCTGAATTCGGCAGCGCCGTACATGCGCCTCTGCACGCTGTCGAGGCGTGTCCGGGCGAACAGCTCGGCATGCGCGGGGTGGACGATGTTCAAGGCGGCTGCGGCAGCCAGCATCGCCAGCACTTCCACCGCCTGCCGCGCGACGCGCTCGCTATCTGGCTGCAGCATGGTCTTGATCGCGAAGGATGCCGCCTGCGTCGCGCCGGGCAAGCCCCTCGTTTCCGTCATCAGGGTCTGCAGCACGGTGACGGCCGCGTCGCCCTCGCGCGACAGCGCGCGCAGCACGTCGAGACACATCACATTGCCGGAGCCTTCCCAGATCGCGTTGACCGGCGCCTCTCGGTAATGCCGCGCCAGGATGCTGTCTTCGACGTAACCGTTGCCCCCGAGGCACTCCATCGCCTCATAGAGAAATCCCGGCGCCGATTTGCAGATCCAGTACTTCACGGCCGGCGTCAGCAGCCGCATATAGGCGGCTTCGGAGGCTTCCCCCGGCGCGCGATCGAACGCGTTGCACAGCCGCATCACCAGAGCGGTGCAGGCCTCCACATGAACAGCCATGTCCGCGAGCACGCTTTGCATCAAGGGTTGATCGGCAAGATGCTTCTGGAACACGGTGCGGTGCCGGGCGTGGTGCAATGCATGCGCCAGGCCCGAGCGCATCAGGCCGGCGGAGGCAATGGCGCAATCCTGCCGGGTCAATTGCACCATCTGGATGATGGTGCGTATCCCCTTGCCCTCGTCGCCCACGCGGAGCGCGTAGGCGTCCCTGAACTCCACTTCCGACGACGCGTTGGAGCGGTTGCCGAGCTTGTCCTTCAGGCGCTGGAATTCGATCCCGTTGACCGAACCGTCCGGCCGGAACCGCGGCATGAAGAAACAGCTCAGGCCGCCATCGGTCTGCGCCAGAACCAGGAAGGCGTCGCACATCGGCGCCGACATGAACCATTTATGGCCGGTGATCCGGTACGCATCGCCGTCGCGCACGGCGCGCGTCGTATTGCTGCGCACATCGGTACCGCCCTGCTTCTCGGTCATGCCCATGCCGATCGTCATGCCGCGCTTCGCGCTCCATGGCGCGAAGTTCGGATCATAATTCGTGCTGGCGAGGATCGGCATCACCTGCGCCAGCACGTCCGGCTGCGATGCCAGCGCTGCCACCGCAGCGCGGGTCATGGTGATCGGACAAAGATGTCCGGTCTCGACCTGGGCCGCCATGTAAAAGCGCGCCGCGCGCACGACTTCCGACGCGCCGCCCGCCGGCTTGCCCTCGGCGGACCAGCTGGAATTGTGAACTCCGGCATCGATGCTGTGGGTCATCAGTTCGTGATAGGCCGGATGAAACTCGACCCGGTCGATGCGGCTGCCGCTCGCGTCGACGGTCGTCAGCACCGGCGGGTTCTCGTTGGCGAGACGACCGCGCTGCGCCATTTCGGCCGAGCCCCACAGCCGACCGAAATTGGAATGCGCGACAAAGGCCGAAGAGCCCTCATTGAATGCAACCGCTTCCACCAGGGGACGATCGATCGCGAACAGGTCGATGTCCTCGAAGGGGGGCGACTGGTTGAACGAGTCAGGGGTCGCGGCAGACGTCATCGGGCAGTCCCGGCTGGAGAGATTCGGCGCAAGCTTAGCCGCAATTACCACCGATTTCACGCCGGGCAACTACGGGCTGTGCCGTGAAATCGGAAAATCATAGGCATGAGACGCCACGCCAGGCAGCGAGAAATGCCACCATTCCTTGGCAAAGTTGACGAAGCCTTGCCGTCCCATGGCGGCCACCAGCGTGCTCCGCCATCTTCGCTGCGCGGACGTGATCGTGTTCGCCGCCGTATGCGCTCTCGCATCCGAGCAGTCATAGCCGGTTCCCATGTCGACGCTGTCCTCCGGCGCGCGCAGGTCCGCCGACGCGGTGCAGTCAGCATAGGCCCTGCCTGGATCAAATCGCGCCGACGGCCTGGCACGCAAATCCACCAGCGTAAGGTCGACGGCGGCGCCGGCCGAATGGCCGGACTGCTCTGCGATGTAGCCGAGCCGGAACAGGTCGCGCTTGCTGAATGCCGGGTTGTAGCGCTTCTGCGCCGGCGTCTCGATGCCGTCTTGCGCCCACAGCACCATCGCGTGCGACGCCCGCGCCGGGCGGTAGCAATCCAGCATCTTCAGCGACAGGTTCTGCTGCGCCAGTTCCTGCTGAACCTTCTGCAGCGCCAGCCCGACCGCCCGCTTCACCACGCATTCGGCGGCATCATAGCCCGGCAGCCTGCGTCCGACGAAATTGTTGACGCCGGCATAGCGGATGTCCTGCCGGATCGACGGCGCGAGATCGCGCAGATAGACGAAATCGTCGGGGAGGCTTTCGCCGGCGGCCGCTCCCGGCGCGAGCACGACGGCCGTGAGGACGATGCGCACGATCTGTTTCAAATTGTACATCCGGGCGCTCCCAGCAGATCAAACAGGGCGACAATGCGGCAGGCCCGGGCGGACTGATCGGGGGATAAGTCCGCAGCTCGGGAATCGGCCGAGAATCGCCCTTGCCCCGCTTTTGAAGTCTCCCTATAGCTTTCGTTTTAATGACCCTTGCAACGAAATCGACCTTTGTCCTTGGCCACCGGCATCTGCTGGGCATCGAGGGCCTTTCCGCCGCCGATATCACCGGCCTGCTGGATCTTTCCGAAGAATATGTCGAGCTGAATCGCCAGGTCGACAAGAAGCGCACCAGCTTGCGCGGCCGTACCCAGATCAACCTGTTCTTCGAGAACTCGACGCGGACCCAGTCCTCGTTCGAGCTTGCGGGAAAACGCCTCGGCGCCGACGTGATGAACATGTCGGTGGCGTCGTCCTCGATCAAAAAGGGCGAGACTCTGATCGACACCGCGATGACTCTGAACGCCATGCACCCGGATATCCTGGTGATGCGTCACCACTCGTCCGGCGCGGTCGAGCTGCTGGCGCGCAAGGTCGACGGCTCCGTCATCAACGCCGGCGACGGCGCCCATGAACATCCCACCCAGGCGCTGCTCGACGCGCTGACCATCCGCCGCAACAAGGGCCGGCTCGAGGGCCTGGTGATCGCGATCTGTGGCGACGTGCTGCATTCGCGCGTCGCGCGCTCCAACATCATCCTGCTCAACGCCATGGGCGCCCGCGTCCGCGTGGTGGCGCCCTCGACACTGCTGCCACCGGGCATCGAACGGATGGGCGTCGAGGTGTTTCGCGACATGCGCGAGGGGCTCGAGGGCGTCGATATCGTGATGATGCTACGGCTACAGCGCGAACGCATGAATGGCTCGTTCGTACCGTCGAGCCAGGAATACTTCCAGTATTACGGCCTCGACCAGAAGAAACTGGCCTACGCAAAACCCGACGCGCTGGTGATGCATCCCGGCCCGATGAACCGCGGCGTCGAGATCGACTCCATCGTCGCCGACGGCGCACAATCACTGATCCGCGAACAGGTCGAGATGGGCGTTGCCGTGCGCATGGCCGTGCTTGAGGCCCTCGCCCGCAACCTGCCGAACGCGTGAGCCGCATGCTGACCGACCGCCGCCCCATGCTGCTCGCCAACGCCCGCCTGATCGATCCCAGCCGGGATCTCGACGGGCCCGGCGACGTGCTGATCGCCGACGGCGTGATCCGCGACGCCCGCCGCGGCATCG
>DATCUS010000216.1:0-22514 GCA_036561845.1 Tardiphaga sp.
GGCCAGCGCCGCGCCGTTGCGGGCGCCGAACAACCGCGCGCCGACCGGATTGGCCCACAGGATGCGGGTGCCGTCGACCGACCACAGCCAGGCCGGCTGATGGCTGGTCGCGTGCACCGCCAGCCTGGCATCGCCGACGCCCCGCAACTGGAATTCCGCACTGTTCATAGGTACTTCATGACTGATTCTTGTCGGCGTCCGCTAATCAGGGACCAGATATGCACGGCCAAAGGATGACAGGCTTAACGCTTCGTTACTATCGCCTGCCGGGGTCGTCAGGTCCACGCCGCAGGCCGCCCCGTACAGGGCAAACCGCCAACACGCTTAATTCGCCGCATTGCCGAAACTCCCGGCACAGCCCTGCGTTGCACCAGTTGCAAAACCCGAACAAAGGTTCACCATGGGAACCGGCCGCACCAGACCGCCGCGTCACAGCGGCGACGTCTGCAGCGGCTAGCATCAGCGGGCGACGGGGAGCCGGGGCTGTGGATGGCCCTGCAACACAGGAGCGGGACAATGAGCGACGAGCGTTTTGAAATTCCCAAGGACATGAAATCGATGGCGGAAGCCAGCTTCGAGCAGGCGCGCAAGACCTTCGAACACTTTCTGGCCAGCGCCCAGCAGACCGCCAGCACCATCGAGGGCAAGGGCGCCACGGTGCGCGCCGGCGCCAAGGACATCAGCGCACGGGCCATCGGCTTCGCTGAAAAGAACGTGCAGGCGTCGCTGGATTACGCCCAGCAGCTGCTGCATGCCAAGGATCTCGGCGACGTCATGCGGCTGCACAGCGAATACGTGCAGTCGCAGATGAAGGCACTGGCAGAGCAGGCCAGCGAGATGGGGCAGATCATGACCCAGACCGCCATGGAAGCGGCCAAGCCCAAGAACTGACAATCAGTTAAAGACCCGACTGGAACAGGTTACCTCGCCAGGGTTGTAAAAATCACGATGCCCTGCCCGGTGCGTGCATCAGGGTGAGGGCTGCTATCTGTTTTTGCATTGCAATATTCTGTTGCGTCGCACAAATACGACATGATATTGCTGATGTCCTGAATAAGCCCATTTGCCACTGTCCGGCGGGGACACACTGTCCGGCACCGTGGCACGGTCACTTCAACTCGAAGGATGCACGTCATGGCTGAATCCACCGACCCGTTCTCCTCCTCCGTCATTCCGTTCCAGCTGCCCGAGCAGGTCCGCGCCTTTGCTGAAAAGGGCGTATCGCAGGCTCGCGAAGGCTATGCCAAGCTCAAGGACGCCGCCGAAACCCACAGCGGCACCGTCGAGGCGGTGTTCTCCACCGCCACCAAGGGCGCGACCGACTATTCCGCCAAGCTGCTGGACATCGCCAAGACCAACACCAATGCCGGCTTCGACTTCATGCAGTCGCTGATCGGCGTGAAGTCGCCGTCGGCAGCCATGGAGCTGTTCAGCGCCTTCGCGAAGAGCCAGGTCGAGACCCTGACCGGGCAGACCAAGGAACTGGCCGAGCTGGGTCAGAAGATCGCTTCCGAGACCGCCGAGCCGATCAAGACCGGCGCCGCCAAACTGTTCAAGCCCGCCGCCTGAGCGGACGGACGCTTTTGAGATCCAGAGCCCGGACCGGTGGTCCGGGCTTTGTTTTGCCAGGCGTCGTCAAGTCTCGCGCGATATCGGCTGGTTTGATCGCAAGCATCGGCCGAATTCGCAGCAACAGCCCGATTTCGGGCCCTCCGCGGCCTTGCCAAAGAGATGCGTTGCATCTAGTTTCCCGCCTGTTCGCGACCCCCTCGCAGGGGCCGATCAGGGATGCAGTTGTAGCTCAGTTGGTTAGAGCGCCTGTTTGTGGAGCAGGAGGTCGCTGGTTCGAGACCAGCCAACTGTACCATGCTCCCCGCCCAGTCTTTATCAGATCCGGATCGAGCGTCGTCTGACGGTGCATGTTGCCCGTGATGGCTGGATTCCTGTGCCTTGGAGCGCGGGTCAGTGCGGCGCAATCCGCCAGTCTTGCTGATGTTGGCGATGCGGATGGCGTCTTCCGCCTTCGCTCTGCGAGCGGTGGGATATGCTGGCTTATCCGCCTGACGCGCCACGCCCTTCTTGCCGCGCCGTCCCGTCCCGCCGTCCCAGCCCGCGCCACAGGTCGACCGGTTTGGCCGCGCGCTTCGTCGCCGACATCTTCTTTGCGATCTTCACGTCGACCGCTGCGGCGAAGGCGCGCTGCAGGCGTGTATCCGTGATGCGTTCGAGATGGGCCTGCAGCGCGGCTTCACTGGCGGGCGCATCGGGATCGATGATCGCGGCGCAGAGGTCGGCCGTGGTGCGATAGAAGAAGCGATGCGCCGGCGTGCCGGGCGGCGCGGCATCGGGGCGGTCGAGTTCGGCCGCTGCCGCCAGCGCAACGATGCGGTCGGGCTCAAGCCGGGTCACCGCGAAGCGCAGCAGCGCCAGCAGCCAGGCCTGTAGCGTGGCGGCGTCTCTGGCGTCGATCGATGGGTGCGTGTCCATGGCGACGGGATCGCACGGCCGCGCATAGGAATTCCAGCGCAGCACGGTGGCGCCGGCATAGGCGTGGCATAGCCTGTGCGCGAACATCTCCGCGCACAGGCTGCTATCAACGGCGGCGGGGCATCGCCGCCGCGGCCCGCATCACCAGCTGTAGCGCGCGCCGGCGGAGAGCTGGTGGCTCGCGGCATTGCTGCGGAATTCGCCGTTATAGGCGGTGAACAGCCGGAAATTGTCCGTTCTCCAGCCCGACATCTTTGCGCCGACCAGCGCGGCGTCGCGGCCGGGGCTGGCCGCGGCGACGTCAAAACTTTCGCCGAGCAGCGCAGCCTGGCTGACCAGCGTGGTGTCGCGCAGGTCATGTCCCCAGCCGAGCTTGAGTTCGGGCACCAGAGTGAGACCTTCCAGCGTCTGCAGCCTGGTGCTGACGGCCATGCCCAGCGTGGAGGTCAGCTTCTGCGAGGTTTGCGCGGCGAAGGTCAGGCCGAACGGCTGCTGGCTCTCGGTGTAGCCGTCGCGGCGAAAGCCCTGCCAGCCCAGCCCGGCATAGGGCTTGAACACCAGCATCGCCACCGGGATGCGATAGCCGGCCTCCAGCGCCACGCCGGCGCCGATGCCGCTGGTGCTGCCCTGCAGCGTGCCGGGCGCGATCGACAGGTCGCGGCTGGTCTGGATCTGGCTTGGGCCGGCTGCGGCGCGAATGTCGATCACCGCGGCGCCCGGCGTCCAGCTCGCATAGAGCGCGCCGGCATAGCTGTCGGAGGTGCCGCGGATGTCGGTGCTGGTGGAGCTGGTGCGGGCGTAGCCGAAGGCGCCGCCGGCAATCAGGTTGGCCGAGACCATGCGGTCGGCGCCGACGGTGAAGCCGCCGCTGGTGGTTTTCGATCCCGACAACTCGCCGGCATCGCCGACCTTGCTGCTGCGCCCGAAACCCTGGCCCCACAGGCTCCATCCGGCCTGCACGCGCTCGGCCGGCTGCAGGCTGGCAAAGGCGTTCATGGCATTGCCGGTGTCGGCGATGGCGGTGCGGCCAGCATAGGACAGCGCGAAGGATTGTCCGCTGCCGGCCTGGCCCTGCGCTGCGCCGAGCGACAGCGCGTCCTGGCGATCGCCCATCGCGCCCATGAAACCCTGGAACGCCTGCAGCGACGCGGTGGCGACAGCCGGCTGGCCGGGGCCGCCGAGTTGCGCCAGCGCCTTGTCGTACTGCGCCTCGGTGTCGAGATTGTAGAGCGCGTCGTACAGTGCTTTTTCGGCGGCGGTCGGCATCACGCCGGGGCCGGCGCGCTCGGAGTCGAGAATGCCGGCCACGGCGCGCTCGGTGGCACTGGCGGGTTTGTTGCCCCCGGTCAGGTTGGCGAAGCTGAGCGGGGTGACGGCGAGGGTGATCGCGGTCGGCGCGTAGATCAGGTCGAAGCGGCCATTGGCAGGCAGGCCGGACACCGGCTGCTGCAGCGACGAGAAGGTGCCGGCGGCGCGGGCGCCGTCCTGCGCCTGCACGAAGGCGAATTCGGTGCCGATCGCCGGAGTGTAGTTGCTGGCGGTGCCGACGCTGCCGCGCAGCACCGGGATCAGCGCGCCGTTGGCGTAGAATACATTGCCGGCGCCGCTGACAAAGATCCTGTCATAGGTGCCGGGGCCGCCGGGCACGTTGAGCGAGCCGTCGATGTCGATGCGCGTGGTGGCGGTGCTGGCCAGCGTCACATTGCCGTTGAAGGTGAGCATACCCACCGAGTTGCCGAGCAGCGTCGCGCCCGGCGTGATCACGCCATTGGCGATCAGGTCGACAGTGTTGGCCATCTTGCCGGGCGACAGGGTGCCGGCGATGCTGGTGTTGCCGTTGATGGTGCCGAAGCCGGCCAGGGTCGCCGGTTGCGCGACGCTGAGACTGCTGCCATTGGCCATGCTCAGCGTGCCGTCGACGGCCAGCGTGCCGAGCGCGGCGAACACGTTGCCCGCCGCATTGGTGCGGCCGGCGATGGTCAGGATGCCGTCGCCATTCTTGGTGAAGCCGCCGGAGGTGTTGAGCAGCTGGCTCCAGTAGGTGGTGTCGCCGGCGGCGACGCTGACGCTGCTGCCGGCGGCAAGCACCGTCGGGCCGTCGGTGGCGCGGTCGAGACGGATCAGGCCGTAGCCATACACGGCGTCGACGCCGGGCAGGCCGAGGTCCTCGGCGGTCGAGAACAGCAGATGCGCGAGGTCCTGCGCGTTGTAGGTCGGATTGGCCTGAATCAGCACGGCGATGGCGCCCGACACGGTCGGCGCGGCCATCGAGGTGCCCTGCAATTGCCCGTAGGTGTTGCCGGCGATCGTGGAATAGACGCCGAGTCCGTTCTTCATGTCGCCGCCGGGCGCGGCGACGCACCAGCTCGCGGTGACGCCGCAGTAATTGGAATAATAGGCCGGCTGCTTGTTCTCATCGAGCGACATCACGCCGATGATGAGGCCGTTCTGGTGCAGCATCTCGGTGAGGTCGGTCTTGATGTCGCCGCCGTCCAAGTAGACTCCGGTATCGGCATGGCCGGGCTGCAAGAAGGGATAAAGCGCCATGCCGTTGGGATTGCGCGCTGCGACGGGATCGGCCTCGCGGTCGTTGCCGTTGGCGGCGACGATGATCTTGCCAGCCTTCAGCACGTTCATGATGGCCTGAATTTCGGCATCGCTGGTCGGCAGCGTCTTCAACCACGATGTTTGCGGAGGAACGCCCGCGGGGCGGTTCGGGCCATAGCTGGCATTGTAGACCATCACGCCGGAGAGCGACGCGAAGTACTCGAGCGGCGCCGCACCGCCGTCGATGCCTTCCGCATAAGAGTAGCCGACATCCCCGACGGCCCGGATCGGGATCACCGTCGCATCGTAGGCGACGCCATGGGCGTCGACATTGTCGAATTTTTGCGCGGCGATGATGCCGGCGACGTGGGTGCCGTGGTTGTCCGGCTCCTTGGACTGAAGCGGGGTCAGCTGGGTCGGATCGTAGACGGTGCCGTCCTTGACCACATAGTTGCGCGCCAGTGCGATGTTGAGCTTGTTGATCAGGGCCGCATTGGTGACATCGAAGCCGCTGTCGCCGACCGCCACCGTCACGCCGGCCCCGGTGAAGCCGCGGGTATAGGCGACTGACGCGCCGATCATGTCGAGATGCCAGGTTTGCGTGTAGAGGCTGGGCGGCGGGCTCGGCAGGTTCGGCGATGTGTTGTTGGCCCGCGTGGCAATCGCATAGGCCGATGCGCCGATGCCGTCAGCGCTTCGGGTCTGCAGCTTCCGTTCGGAGGTTGGCGCCAGCGTCAATTTCTGGCCGGCGGTCAATACGCCGAGGTCGGCGGCGGTGGTGAGGTCGCGGCTCAGCGCCGGCGCCAGCCCGCGCGCCTGCACCAGCACGGCGTCGCGCAAATCGGGGCGGCTATGTACGCTGTCGAACACCTCGGCCAGCAGGCCGGCCTTGCTCTGACCAAGCGCAGTGGCGAGTGCGTCCCTCAACTCAGCGGCCAGCGGCGCAACAGGAGCGGCTTTTGGCTTCGATACGCGATGGGAGGCGTCGCTGCCCCGGCCAGTGGCGGCGTATGACACGGCCGGAAAGCAGATGCTGCTCAGAAGTGTCGAGCAAAGAAACAACGCCGCGAGCTCGCGCGGGCTGCGGAAATTTCCAGTCTTGGTCACGAACAGAACCCCATTTCGCTGCTTATCTTCGGCAATTTCGGGAATGACAGGCATCATTCGCCCGCTGCAAGCCGGGGCGCCGCGACGACGTCGTCCGGGCCAGGCTTCGCGGGCAGAAATATTCTGTAACGCAGCGTCCGTTTCCCTGGACAGCGCTATCCCTGAATCCACAGGTCGGGCGATCGGTTTCCCTTGACCGGGCGTCTCAGGGCGTCGTTGCCGCCCTCGACGGATGCGCGCGCGGCCTGTCTTCGACAGGCCGTCCGGGGAGATCGCGCCGGCATCCGGCCCGCAGCCCCCCGCGCCGGTGGCTCCGTCGTCGCACCCGGCGGAAGACGTTGGCGAGGAGAGGGCGACGCAGCCGCTCCCGCGGACCGGTGCCTGTCATGGCCGATCGCATAAAAGCGCCGGTCGGCCGTTAGTATAAAGTTATCGTAGTATTGAGTGCGGGCGCGCCAACGGACGTAATTCGCACCGCTGCACGACATGTTGCTTGATAATTCCGCGGCATTCACGCATCAAACGCTCCCGAGCAGAGCAATCCAGCAAATCGCCATGTCGAACCTTCCGCGGCTCTACTACGTCACCACCGGCCTGACGGAGCGGAATGCCTTCGACACCTGGAGTGCGGTGATCTCTCCCCTGTTCGAGCCGCATCCCTGCGGTCCCGCCCGGAAAACTCCTGGCGGATCCGCCGCCGGCGTGATCATCGGCGACATCATCATCGCAAAAGTGATCTTCACGGCGCAGAACTTCGTGCGCGACGAGCAGCGCATTCGCACGACACCGGATCACCTGCTGTTTCACCTCTACATCAGCGGTGGCTTCAATGGCCTGATAACCCGCCAGCGAACGACGATCGGGCCGGGCAGGGTCGCGGTGATCGACCTCGCCCATGGCATCGATACGCGGGCGTTCGCTTCAAATACCCTTTCGCTGATCGTTCCCCGCAAGCTGCTGGGCGACCTGCCGCTCGACGATCTCGCGCCGCGGCTGGATACGTTTCGCAACGGCCTGCTCGCGGCACACATCGTATCGTTGCGCGAACGAAGCGCCCGGCTTGGCCAGGCAGACGTGGCAAGCACCGTAGCGGAAACCGCCGGCTTTCTGCGCAAGCTGCTGGATCCCGCTGAAAGTGCGGGCCTTGCCGAGGAGAGACACTCCGAAGAGGGGCTGCTCGCGCTCGCCGAGACGACCATCCGCGACAATCTCGCATCGCCAGACCTGTCGCCGGACTGGCTGGCGGCCGAGTTGCAGATCTCGCGGGCGTCGCTCTATCGGTTGTTTGCGAGTCGCGGCGGAATCATGCGGTACGTCCAGGAGCGTCGGCTTCTTGCCGTGCAGGCCGCGCTCAGCGATCCGCTCGAGATGCGCCTTCTGTCACGGCTCTCGTCCGATCTGGGCTTCAACAGCGAGGCACATTTCAGCCGGAGTTTCCGCAGTCGCTTCGGGGCCACGGCCAGCGACTTTCGCAAGATGCAGATCGAACTCTCTGCGAAGAACAAGCTGACAAGTCCCGACGTCGTTCAGCAGTGGTGGACATCAGTCGCAAACTGACGGCTTCGACCGGAGCTGCACCGGCGACCGCGCTTCCGCAACCTGCCGACGGTTCCACGCTGCCGCGTGGTGGGGCCGATACTCCCAAGATACTCCAACGTGAACCGCGCGGGGCTTGCAAAGGCTGTGCGCTTCACGGACATTTTGCCGTCGCCATTCACGTCGATGGAGGATTCGATGGGACGGTCCGGGAGAATACGCTGCGATGCAACACTGGGCGCGGCGATCATGCTGGTGCTGCTGACGGGTGTCGCGCAGGCCTACTCTCCCGAGCAGGAGCAGATGTGCACCAATGATGCGATGCGGCTGTGCAGTTCCGATATTCCCGACGTCGATCGGATCACCGCCTGCATGATCCGCCAGCGGGCGCAGCTCAGCGCCGGCTGCCGGGCATTCTTTCGCGACCCGGAGCCTTCACCCGCGCTGACGCCGGTCACCGCGCGCAAGCCGCTCAGCATCAAGCCGCGCAAGACGAAACCGCCGCGCCGCAAGAACTGACGCGATCATTGCGGAGCGCGGCCGATCGGCAGCTCCCTGTCGGGCGGCCTCCTGCCAGTTGAACTCGAACAGCGGGTGTCACTGTGTGGCTGCCGGGGCTGAGAGCCGCCGATCGCTATCCATCAAGCGCGCGCCTTTGGCATCGATGCGTCATCTGCGTTCACACTGGCAGTTGAGTTCCAACGCAGGTGGAACCCGGCGTCAGAGTCGTCGTCGCCGGTCCATGCGCAGGGCTCGTTCCAAGGTTCCATGAAGGTTCCATGTAATAAAAACGCAAATGTTTCAAAATATGAAAAAGTATTGCTACAAGTATCATCGTGTTAACGTTTGTTAGTACTGATCGGTGCGAGGAGTGCCCGCACATGGAATCACTGAAATCTTGGCGAAGTCTCGGAGAATTTCTGTGATTTCTGGTCAAACCGATCTACAGCAAATGGAACCGGCCAGGAGTCCGCCCCGCTGCATCCGCGGCCTGATCGCCGTCGGCCTGCTGGTCCTGGCAATGCCGTCCGTTGCCGACGCGCAGGTCCCGAACCTCGGAACCGCCGCGAATTTCGCGGTGCTGGGCGGGTCGACCGTCACCAATACCGGCACCACGCTCCTGATCGGGAACCTCGGCGTCAGTCCGGGGAGTGCCATCACCGGCTTCCCGCCGGGGGTCGTGCTGGCGCCAGGATCGACCTTCATTGGCGACGCCGTGGCGGTTCAGGCTCAGATCGATCTGGCCACCGGCTACAATACGATCGCTGCGCGGCCGGCCAATATGGACTTGACCGGTACCAATCTCGGTGGACTGACGCTGACGCCCGGCGTCTACAATTTCGCCACCGCCGCGTTCCTCACCGGGACGCTGACGCTCAACGCGCTCGGCAATCCGAACGCAGTGTTCATCTTCAACATCGGCACCACGCTGACCACCGCCTCCGCCTCGACGGTGCGTGTGATCGGCGGCGGCACCGGCGACAATGTCTACTGGCGGGTCGGCACATCGGCGACGATCGGCAGCACCACCGCCTTCATCGGCGACATTCTTGCCCTGACCAGCATCACGCTGAACACCGGCGCCACCATCACCTGTGGCAGCGCGCTGGCGCGCAACGGCGCCGTCACTCTGGACACCAACACCATTGCCACGCGAAATCTGACCGCGTCCTGCGCGATGGCCACATTGCTGCCGGCCGTCGACGGCACGGGCGCGTTGACGCTGCCGGGAATCAACGGCGTCTCGTCAATCACCGCGGCCATCAACGCTGCCTTCGCCGCCGCTATCGCGGCCAATGGCGGCGTGCTGCCGCCCGGTTTTGCCCAGGCGTTCCTCAACCTCGCAGGCCTGCCGCCCGAGCAGCAGCTTCTTGCCCTGCAGCAGTTGCAGGGCGAAGGCGCCACTGGCCTGGCGCAATCCGGTTTCCAGTCGATGAACTCGTTCCTGTCGCTGGTCCTCAGCCCCAATCCCGGCAACGGCCTGTCGGACGATCGCAGCGTCGGCCCGAACCGGCCGCTGATCACCAAGGCGCCCTATCCGGTGAAGGTGACTGCCGCGATGGCGGCGTTCAACGCTGCGCATCGAACGGGCTACGACCCGAGCCGCTGGGGCATCTGGGGTGCGGCCTATGGCGGCGAGACGCGCATCGGCGGCGACGCCACGGCCGGGCTGCACGATCTCAACGTGCGCAGCTACGGTTTTGCGGGCGGCGTCGACTATCGTCTGTTCCCCAGCACCACGGTCGGCTTCGCGCTTGGCGGCGGCGCCACCAGTTTCGGCCTGTCGGACGGGTTCGGCGGCGGCCGCAGCGACATGCTGCAGGCGGCGCTCTACAGTTCGACGCGGTTCGGCGCGGGTTACGTCTCGGCCGCGGTGGCCTATGCATGGCACGACGTCACCACCGACCAATATCTCAGCGGCTTCAGCTCCGATCGTCTGACCGCCAATTTCAAGGCCAACAACGTCGGCGGCCGGATCGAGGGCGGCTACCGCTTCGCCATTCCCGCCATATACAGCGTCCCGGCGTTCGGCATCACGCCCTATGCCGCGCTGCAGGGGCAGGCGTACTTCACGCCGGCCTACAGGGAAGATGCCAGCGCCATATTCGCGCGCAGCTATGATGCGCGGACCTTCACGACCTACCGTACCGAACTCGGCGCCTGGTTCGATACCAGCCGGCCGTTCTGCTACGACTCGGTGCTGACGCTGCGCAGCCGCCTCGCCTGGGCGCATGACGAATATTCGAACCAGAGCGTCACCGCCACATTCGTGGCGCTTCCCGGGTTCCCCTTCACGGTGAATGGCGCCGTACCGGCGCAGGATCTGCTGCTCGCCTCGGCAGGCGCCGATGTGCGCTTTCGCAACGGCATTTCGGTGGGCGGGCAGTTCGACGGTGAGTTCGCCGATCGCAGCACGAAATACTATGGCCGGGGCGTGGTACGCTACGTCTGGTAATCGCCGGACCGCGCTCCCTCCGGTTGACCGGTCGCTGGCGGGGGACTGCAGCCGTTCTCGTTGATCTGTGCCGGCAACCCGCAGCTTCGCCCGATAGGCGCATCCTCGGTTGACGTGCCGGGAGAACCCCGCCGCGACAAGCTGACGCGTTGGTAAGGGTGATACCAGGCCACATGTCAGGCGGTGAGGAGAATGATCTTGAGTGCTGACTACAAATCCGAGATCGACCGGCATTTCGCGACATTTGCCGGCCGGCTCCCGCCGAAACCGGCGCAGTTCATCAACTGGCTGCGCAGGCCCTCGTCCCGCGTGCTGAGAATTCCGCTGGCCGGGCTATTGGTGGTGGGCGGGACCCTCAGCTTTCTTCCCATTCTCGGCCTGTGGATGCTGCCGCTCGGCGTGGCGCTGATCGCGCAGGACGTTCCTATCCTCGAGAAGCCGACGGCGAAGTCGCTTGGATGGCTGGAGCGCAAGTGGGCGGCGCGCCAGCGCGCGAAAGAACACAAATAGCGGTTTGATAGCTATCACCGTCACGGTTCAGTCGCAGGGCTGACTCATTTTTAGTCTGTCGCCCCGCAAGTGTGACTCAAAAGACAGCATGACAAACAAACCTCGCCTATAAAGTGAACCTGCCTCCAAATTTTCCTTTAACGAATCAGCGCGCTGATTCATTTTCGCCTTCTGGGGTCAATCTGGAGGCGGACATATGAACGTTATTGTTTTCGCATCGCGTAAAGGCGGCTCGGGAAAAAGCACCCTGGCGGCTCATCTTGCTGCACAGGTTCACAAGTCTTCCAAGCCGTGCCTGCTGATCGATGCCGATCCGCAGGGATCGCTCACGCTTTGGCACAAGCTGCGTGGTACCAACGAGCCGCCGCTGAAGATTGCCAATCGCACGGTCAGCGAAATCGTTGCCGCCGCCAAGCGCGATGGAGTCGAATGGGTGTTCATCGACACCCCGCCCAACACGTCGGCAGTCGTCGACGATGCCATCAAGAACGCCACCATGGTGATCATCCCGGCGCGCCCCGGCGTGTTCGACGTCAATGCCGTGCAGGACACCATCCAGAGCTGCCGCGCCGCCCGCAAGCCTTACGCCGTCGTGATCAACGGTGCACCGGCCCGCAGGGACGATGCCGAGAGCCGCATCGTGACCATCGCCCGTGAAGCCCTTGCCAAGTTCAAGGCACCGGTATGGTCGGGCCAGATCACCAACCGCGCCGATCTGCTGCTGGCACTCGGCCACGGTGAAGGCGCCCGCGAATACGCTGCCGAAGGCCGCGCGGCCGGCGAAATCGGCAAGCTGTGGGCCGCCATCGAACGCTCGATCAAGGCGATCCGCGGTACCGCATCGGCCACCGGTGCTATGCACAAGCAGGCGGCATAATATCTGTCCGTCCACGCCGACCAAGGCGCGCGAGCTTCGCGCGTTTTTTGCTGTGAGGAATCAGGCGGCTTTGCGAGCGCGTTGTCCAGCGCCAGTGCAATGATGCGGAGGCCGCTCGCGGTGAGCCGCGACGGCGACGGCGACAGCCACGCATCCGCGCAAAAAAAAGCCGGGCTCGAACGAGCCCGGCTTGAGGTATTGGCCACGTGAGGCCGACACAATCACCTTCCAAGAGGGATAACTGAGAACCCGCTCCACTGGAGGAGGGGGACAAAGCGCGGAACGGGCTCTCAGCGTGTGAAGATTATGTCCCGTCCTCGCGCGGGTGAGCAACGCCTCACCTCGCATGTCAGTCATGCGAGTCCGGGGACTCGACTGGAACTCAGGACGGCCAGCGCTGTGCCTTGCTGACGATGAAGTCGCGAAACACCTGGACACGTGCGACGGTCTTCAATTCTTCGGGATAGACGAAGTAGGTGTCGAGCTGGATCGAATCGGACTCGCTGAACAGCTGCACCAGCCGATTGTTTTCCTCGACCAGATAGTCGGGCAGCGCGGCGATGCCGAGCCCCTGCTGGCAGGCGCGCACCAGGCCGAGGATGTTGTTGACCTTGAAATAGGGTTCGCGCGGGCCGGATCCGTTGCGGCCGGCGTCGATCAGCCAGGCGCGGTTCTGCAGGTGCACGGCGACCTGGCTGTCGCTCAGCATGATGATGCGATGGCCATCGAGCTCCTCCAGCGTGCGCGGCGTGCCGAAATGCTTGACGTATTCCGGCGAGCAATAGGCATGGAAGCCCATCGCGAACAATTTGCGCTGGATCAGGTCGGGCTGGGTCGGCTTGCGGGTGCGGATCGCCACGTCGGCCTCGCGCATCGACAAATCAAGCTCCTCGTCGGTGACGATCAGCGAGATGCGGATCTCCGGATACAGGGCGGTGAACTCGCCGAGTCGCGGGATCAGCCAGTTGATGCCGACGCCGGGCGTCGTGGTGACCTTGAGGTCGCCGCTCGGCCGCTCGCGGCTGTCGGTCAATTTGGCGCGCGCCGCCTGCAACTGCATGAACACGTCATGCGCGGTGCGGAACAGGAGGTCGCCCTGTTCGGTGAGGATCAGGCCGCGGGCATGGCGGTGAAACAGCGACACCGACAATTCCTGCTCCAGCGCGCTGACCTGCCGCGACACGGCCGATTGCGACAGCCCGAGCTGCTCGCCGGCGTGCGTGAAGCTCCCCGCTTCCGCTGCCGCGTGAAACACCTTGAGCTTGTCCCAGTCCATATCCGTGAATCCATCGCGAGTTCGTGCCATGATTACTCCGCCGCTGCGCGGTCGTGGGCATGTGCAGCCAGATAACGTTCGGCTTCCAGCGCGGCCATGCAGCCCATGCCCGCCGCGGTGACCGCCTGCCGCCAGGTTTCATCGGCGACGTCGCCGGCGGCGAACACGCCGGGCACCGAGGTCGCGGTCGAATTCGGCGCCACCTCGACATAGCCCGACGGCCGCAATTTGATCTGGCCCTTGACCAGGTCGGTGGCCGGGGCATGGCCGATGGCAATGAACACGCCGTCGGCGGGGACGTCGGTCGTGGCGCCGGTCTTGACGTTCTTCAGGCGGACATGGGTGACCTTGGCGGGACCCGCGGTGCCGCAGATCTCGTCGACCGCCGAGTCCCAGGCCACCTTGATCTTGGGATGCTTGAACAGCCGCTCCTGCAGGATGCGTTCGGCGCGGAAGTGGTCGCGGCGATGCACGATGGTCACCGACGCCGCGAAGTTGGTCAGGAACAGCGCTTCCTCGACCGCGGTATTGCCGCCGCCGACCACCACGACGTCCTTGCCGCGATAGAAGAAGCCGTCGCATGTGGCACAGGCCGAGACGCCGCCACCCTGAAACTGCTCCTCGGAAGGAATCCCGAGCCAGCGCGCCTGTGCGCCGGTGGCCAGGATCACGGCTTCCGCGAGATAGATGTCGCCGCTGTCGCAGACCAGCCGGAACGGGCGCTGCGCCAGATCGAGCTCGGTGACGAGGTCGGTGACGATTTTTGTGCCGACATGGGCGGCCTGCTTCTCCATCTGCTCCATCAGCCACGGGCCCTGGATCACATCGGCAAAGCCGGGATAGTTTTCCACGTCGGTGGTGATGGTGAGCTGCCCGCCGGGCTGGATGCCCTGGATCAGGACCGGCTCCAGCATCGCCCGCGCGGCATAGATCGCCGCGGTGTAGCCAGCGGGGCCGGAACCGATGATGACAACTTTGGCGTGGATGGGGGCGGCCATGAGCGAGTCCCTTTCTGAAGGGAAATTGGTCAGTTGTGATGCGAAATGTTCACGCGACAGGGTCGCGGCGACCGGAAAGTGTCAAATCCGAGTCTGACTTAAGTCTAGGTTATCTGGCGAGCTATGCAAGAATTGCAATCCGTCTACGCAGATTTTCCACGGATGACGCTTAATTTCCGCATCGCACGCGCAATAAAATTGCGCAAAACAGGGCTCTTGGGCTAAGAGAATTGACCGACCTTTGTCACAGCCAGGACCTGCACCGCGTGCCGAAAAGCCTCGACGAGATCGACCTCAAGATTCTCAGTGAAATCCAGGCCGACGGCCGCATCACCAATGTCGAGCTGGCGCGCCGCGTCGGCATCTCGCCGCCGCCCTGCCTGCGACGGGTGCGCACGCTGGAGGAGGCCGGTTACATCCAGGGCTACCGCGGCCTGCTCGATCCGCGGCTGCTCGGCTTCGACGTCACGGTGTTCGCCTCGGTCCACCTGTCCAGCCAGGCCGACGCCGACCTCAAGGCCTTCGAGGATTTCGTCCGCAAGGAGCCTTTGGTGCGGGAATGCTGGATGCTGTCCGGCGAGGTTGATTTCATCCTGAAATGCGTCGCGCCCGACATGGCGACGTTTCAGGACTTCGTCGGCCAGCTCACCGCCGCGCCGCATGTCCGCAACGTCCGCACCTCGCTGGTGCTGCACAATTCCAAATACGCCGCCGCCGTGCCGCTGGAGCTCAAGGTCGCGGGCTGAGGCGGAAGGTAAAAGCCCTCATGGTGAGGAGCGCATCTTGCGCGTCTCGAACCATGAGGGCTTGAGTTTCGCTCATCCCGGGCGAATGGCTTTGCCATTCGCTGGAGACGCGGCGAAGACGCCGCCCCTCAGGATGAGGGGCACAGTCTGTTGTCAGCTCTTGTTGCGCAGGGTGGCATCGAGGCTGATCGGGCCGCCGCCGGACGTCGCCAGGTACAGGCAGGCGAAGCAGAACAGGATCGCCGCGGTGCCGCCGTTGAGCAGCGGCAGGAACACCGGCTCGGCGCCCTTGAACATGTGGCCGAGGAAATAGGCGAACGCCATTTCGCCCGCGAGGATGAAGGCCACCAGACGGCTGAAAAGACCGACCATCAGCAACGCGCCGAGAACGAGTTCGATGGTGCCAGCCGCGCCGATCAGCGAAAACAGTTCGACCTTGGCGAAATACGGCACGGCCGGAAACTTGAAGATCTTCGCGACGCCGTACTGAAACAGCAGCAGGCCGGTGATGAAGCGAAACAGGCTGAGCGCCGCCGGCTGGTATTTTGCGGCGATGGAATCGAAATTCATGAATAGTCCCCCATTTAATTCTGACGCAGGTGATGCAGTCACCTGTTTGTCCGACCACGATTGAAAGCAGTTTTCAAGCCAGCCGCCTTCACAAGCGTCGCCATATTGAACACGGCCCCGTGACAATCATTGCAGCGGCACTCGCCATTGTTTGATCGGCATCGTTGGATGCAATGCACAGCGAAAAGGCCGCGGCGAACCGCGGCCTTTTCGATCCTGCATGCGCGTGCGAAAGGCTCAGCGCCACTCAACCTTGGTGATCTCGTAGGCCTTGGCGCCACCGGGGGCGACGACCTCGACGGAGGTCCCCTTGGCCTTGCCGATCAGCGCGCGTGCCAGCGGCGAGGTGATGGAGATGCGGCCCTTCTTGGCGTCGGCTTCCGGTTCGCCGACGATCTGCCAGACCGCCTTCTTCTCGGTGTCCTCGTCGATCAGCGTCACAGTGGCACCGAACATGATGGTGTCGCCGGACAGCTTGCTGATATCGATGATATCGGCACGCGCCAGCTTGTCCTCGAGTTCGTTGATGCGACCCTCGTTATGCGACTGCTCTTCTTTGGCCGCATGATATTCGGCATTTTCCGACAGGTCGCCATGGGAGCGCGCCTCGGCAATCTGCTCGATGATCCGCGGGCGGTTCACCGTTTGACGCTCCTTCAATTCAACCTCGAGGGCGGCATAGCCGCCGGCGGTCATCGGGACCTTCTCAACCATCTCTCTTCGTCCTCTAACGTCATGCGTCACGCCGATGCGGCGCGCGCATTGCAGTGCAATTTGGCAGGTGGCGGCGCAGCGATGCGCGCAGCCTCATGTCGTCCGGATCATCGATCGAAGCAGGATCTTATCACAAAACCGGACAGCGGGTCCGGATCATGCGGCCGACCATGCTCTCACGTGCGAACAAGCGCCGAAACAGAACAATGCCATGACTGGCGAGTTCCAGTCATGCCCTGTTTATTGCTGATCGGGTCCGGGCTTGGCCCGGCCGGGATCAGGTTTCGGAAAAGTAACTCTGCAGTGTGCGGACCTCAAGGTCCCCGCCCAGATAGGCCCGGATACCTTGCGCGGCCGCTACGGCGCCCGAAAGAGTGGTGTAATACGGAACTTTATGCAAGAGGGCAGCGCGCCGCAGCGATCGGCTGTCGGCCAGCGCCTGCGGGCCGTCGGTGGTATTGAACACCAGCTGGATCTCGCCATTGGTGATGGCGTCGACGATATGCGGCCGGCCTTCCAGCACCTTGTTGATCTTGACGGCTGGCACCCCGTTGTCGACCAGGAAACGCTGGGTGCCCGAGGTCGCCAGCACCTTGAAGCCCAGCGAAGACAGCAGCTTGACCGCGTCGAGGATGCGGGTCTTGTCGTCCTCGCGGACCGATACGAACACGGTGCCCTTGCGCGGCACCCGCGTGCCGCCGCCGAGCTGGCTCTTGGCGAACGCCACCTCGAAGGAACGGTCGATGCCCATCACCTCACCGGTGGAGCGCATCTCCGGTCCGAGCACGGTATCGACGCCGGGGAAACGCGCGAACGGGAACACCGATTCCTTGACGCCGACATGGCCGAGCTTGCGCTTCTTGAGATTGAAGTCGGCCAGTTTCTCGCCGGCCATGATGCGCGCGGCGATCTTGGCCACCGGCATGCCCATCACCTTGGCGACGAACGGGACGGTGCGCGACGCCCGCGGGTTGACCTCGAGCACGTAGATGTCGCCGTCCTTGATGGCGAACTGCACGTTCATCAGCCCGACCACGTCGAGGCCGAGCGCCATGTCGCGGGTCTGCTTCTCGAGCCGTTCGATCATCGCGGCATCGAGCGAATGCGGCGGCAGCGAGCAGGCGGAATCGCCGGAGTGGATGCCGGCTTCCTCGATATGCTCCATGATGCCGACGATAAACGTATCCTTGCCGTCGCACAGGCAGTCGACGTCGATCTCGATGGCATCGGACAGGT
Organism: Tardiphaga sp.; assembly: GCA_036561845.1. GTDB lineage: Bacteria > Pseudomonadota > Alphaproteobacteria > Rhizobiales > Xanthobacteraceae > Tardiphaga. Next base: position 17,561 of record DATCUS010000216.1, read on the forward strand.
AGCGGTCGAACAGCAGCGGATTGGTGCCGAGCACGGTGTTGATCTGGCCGGTCTTGTCGTTGGGATAGCGCGCCTTGACGTCGCCGGGCACCAGCTCCGGCAGCGTGCCGAGCAGGTAGTCGCCGAGCTGCGATTCTTCGCGGATGATCTGCATGGCGCGGCCGCCGAGCACGTAGGACGGGCGCACCACCAGCGGCAGGCCGAGGTCGGACGCCACCAGGCGCGCCTGCTCGACGGAGTAGGCGATGCCGTTCTTCGGCTGCTTCAATTTCAATTTGTCGAGCACGCGCTTGAAGCGGTCGCGGTCCTCGGCGAGGTCGATGGCGTCAGGCGAGGTGCCCAGAATCGGTACGCCGGCGTTCTCCAGCGTATGCGCCAGCTTCAGCGGGGTCTGGCCGCCGAACTGCACGATGACGCCGTGCAGCCTGCCGTTCTGCTGCTCGGTGTCGATGATCTCCAGCACGTCCTCGCCGGTCAGCGGCTCGAAATACAGCCGGTCCGCGGTGTCGTAGTCGGTCGACACGGTCTCCGGATTGCAGTTGATCATGATGGTTTCATAGCCGGCGTCATGCAGCGCGAAGCAGGCGTGGCAGCAGCAATAGTCGAACTCGATGCCCTGTCCGATACGGTTCGGACCGCCGCCGAGGATGATCACCTTGTTCTTGTCGGTCGGCCGGCTTTCGTCGGCGACGCTGCCGGCGAACAGGGCTTCATAGGTCGAATACATGTAGGCGGTGGGCGAGGCGAATTCGGCAGCGCAGGTGTCGATGCGCTTGAACACCGGGCGCACGTTGAGGGCGTGACGGATGGTCTTGACCTCGGCCTCGGTCTTGCCGGCGAGCACCGCCAGCCGCGCGTCGGAAAAGCCCATCGCCTTCAGCGAACGCATGCCGAAGGCATTGCCCGGCAGGCCGCTGGCCTTCACCTTGGCCTCCATGTCGACGATGCCGCGCATCTCCGACAGGAACCAGGGATCGATCTTGCAGGAGGTGAAGATGTCGTCGTCGCTCCAGCCGAGCCGCATCGCCTGCGCGACCTGCAGCAGCCGATCCGGCGTCGGCGTGCCCAAAGCGGCGCGGACGGCATTCTTGTCGTCGCCGCGGCCGAGGTCGTCGATCTCGATCTCGTCGAGGCCGGTGAGACCGGTCTCGAGCCCGCGCAGCGCCTTCTGCAGCGATTCCTGGAAGGTGCGGCCGATCGCCATGACCTCGCCCACCGACTTCATCGAGGTGGTGAGCGTCGTGGAGGCGCCGGGGAATTTCTCGAAAGCGAAACGCGGAATCTTGGTGACCACATAGTCGATGGTCGGCTCGAACGACGCCGGCGTGGCGCCGCCGGTGATGTCGTTGGCGATTTCGTCGAGCGTGTAGCCGACCGCGAGCTTGGCGGCGACCTTGGCGATCGGGAAGCCGGTGGCCTTCGACGCCAGCGCCGAAGAGCGCGACACCCGCGGATTCATCTCGATCACCACCATGCGGCCGTCGGCGGGATTGACGCCGAACTGCACGTTGGAGCCGCCGGTCTCGACGCCGATCTCGCGCAGCACCGCCAGCGAGGCGTCGCGCATGATCTGGTATTCCTTGTCGGTCAGCGTCAGCGCCGGGGCCACGGTGATGGAATCACCGGTGTGCACGCCCATCGGATCGATGTTCTCGATCGAGCAGACGATGATGCAGTTGTCCTTCTTGTCGCGGACCACCTCCATCTCGAACTCTTTCCAGCCGAGCACGGATTCCTCGATCAGCACTTCGGAGGTCGGCGAGGCGTCGATGCCGCGCTCGACGATCTCGATGAACTCGGCCTTGGTGTAGGCAATGCCGCCGCCGGTGCCGCCCATGGTGAAGGAGGGGCGAATCAAAGCCGGGAAGTCGATCACGTCGAGCGCGCGCAGCGCGTCCGGCAGCGTCTTGACCTGGACCGAACGCGGGGTCTCCAGGCCGATCTTGGTCATGGCCTCGCGAAAACGCTGGCGGTCCTCGGCCTTGTCGATGGCGTCGGCGGTGGCGCCGATCATCTCGACGTCGAACTTTTCAAGCGTGCCCTGCTTGCGCAGGGACAGTGCGCAGTTCAGCGCGGTCTGGCCGCCCATGGTCGGCAACAGCGCGAAGCCGCCGGGCAGGATGTAGCGCTCTTTCTCGATGATTTTTGCGACGATCTCCGGGGTGATCGGCTCGATATAGGTGGCGTCGGCCAGTTCCGGGTCGGTCATGATGGTCGCCGGATTGGAATTGACCAGAACGATCCGGTAGCCCTCTTCCTTCAGCGTCTTGACCGCCTGGGTGCCCGAATAGTCGAATTCGCAAGCCTGCCCGATCACGATGGGACCGGCGCCGATGATCAGGATGGTGGATATGTCAGTGCGTTTAGGCATTACATCTCGCGATTGGGACAACTGGGCACAAAAAAAGGGCGCGCGTGGTGCGCGTCCCTTGAGCCGGGCGCGGGTCGACCCTCGCGCGCGGCTGTCTTTAGACCACATTACCGGGGCGGGGAAGGCTTTTGAAGCCACCGTCAACCGGCAATTGACGGCCCGAATGGGCCCATCTTCGCTCTCACGCCAGGGCGGGGAGCCTTCGGATTGAGATGGTTTGCCGAGCCGGGCTGCGGAGCAGCGAAGGCTGGAGGCCCGGCCTGGACTTGAACCAGGATGAAGAGCGTTGCACTGCCCCCGCGTAACTTCCGCCACCGGGCCACCGCCATTGTCGCCGATCGCACGCCCGCTGGAAACGTTTACTTCCGGCTAGGCTTAAGAAATTCCTCTGCCCGGCGAAACGATCAGAAGGCGTGGTGGGCGACGAAGGTCATGCGCCACGGATTGTGGCCGATGTTGACGGGGGCCCTGGTGGCGGCAAAGCCCGCCGCCTTGAGCCGGGCGATCATCTCGGCCTCGCTGTAGCGCTGCAGCCCGACCTTGGCGCGCAACTGGCGGTAATCGGACAACGCGGTGCGGACCAGCCCGATGACGGCGTCCTTGAAGAATCCGTGCTGCCAGGCAAACCGCAGCAAGGCAGTGACATCCTTGCCCATGCCGACCTCCGGCTGCAGGATATCGCCCACCACCAGCCGGCCGGTCGGCTTCAACAGCCGGCGGATCACCGCGAAGGCGGCATCCAGTTCGGCCGCGGTCATGTACTGGGCGACCGAATTCATGACGGCCAGATCGACCGATTTCTCCTCCATGTTGCGCAGTTCATCGAGCGAGCGCACCCGGATATTGGTGATCGGTGCAAAGCGGGCGATCAGCCGGCCGCGCACCCCCGGCGCCGGCTCGGCCAGGATCAGCTTGCCGCAGGCTTTAGCCACCCGGGCGGCGGACAGTGCCTCGCCGCAGGCATAATCCAGCACCACGGCGTCGGGAGAGGAGATGTAACCGATGATGTCGCGGGCAATGACCTCGAAATGCACGTCCCGATGCAATTTGCTGGCATAAATCGTGTGCGTGGAATCGTAATAATCGATCCATTCGTCCATGGGCTTGGCCTGGCTACTGTTTGTTCCGCCGATGGAACCGGGGTAATTCGAGCGCGTTACGGTCTAGTGCGTTTTCGGGTGCCTTGGAAACCGCTTTCCCGCCCAGCCATCGGTTTCCGGTGATTCCGGCGGTGATGGGCCCGGGTTGGCCAAGGCAGCCGGCAATACCACTTATCTGAATACCACCCTCGATCCGCCCCCACAGGAAGGTAACCCGCCGTGTCCCCAGCCAAGAATGCCTCGAAAGTTGCCGCCGATCTCGATACCCCGACCGATCTGCCGAAAGACGCCGTCGACAAGATCTCGAAGACGCTGAACGTGCTGCTTGCCGACGCCTTCGCACTTTACCTCAAGACCAAGAATTTCCACTGGCACATCAGCGGCCGGCATTTTCGTGATTATCACCTGATGCTCGACGAGCAGTCCGACCAGATCTTCGCGACCACCGACGCCCTGGCCGAGCGGGTCCGCAAGGTTGGCGGCACCACCATCCGCTCGATCGGCCAGATCGCCAAGCTGCAGACCATCAAGGACAATGAAGAGACCTATGTGCCGCCGCGTGAAATGCTGCGCGAGTTGATGAACGACAACAAGGCGATGGCTGCGGCGATGCGCAAGGCGCACAAGGTCGTCGACGACGTCGAGGATGCCGCCACCGCCGGCCTGCTGGAAAACTTCATCGACGAGACCGAGCGCAGGACCTGGTTCCTGTTCGAGGCCAGCCGCCAGGAAGGCGGCAACGAGGACTAACGTCGCCCGCAACGCGATGCATCCGGAAGCCTCTCCGCAAGGAGGGGCTTCCGTTCCTTGCATCCTGTAACCGGTCGTCGCGGCCGCTTCGCCCGTTATTGCTTTGCCGGCAATGCTTCCAGCGCCTTGGCGATGGAGCGCAGGTCCTGCCAGGCCATGCGCTTGTAGGACGGCGAGCGCAGCAGGTAAGCGGGGTGGAAGCTGGCGATCGCCCGGATCTTGCGCGTTCCGGTGTCGTAGTCGACCCAGCGACCGCGCGATTTCATGATGCCATCCTTCGTCTGCAGCAGGGTCTGGGTCGACGGATTGCCCAGCGTCACCAGGATGTCGGGATTCACCAGTTCGATCTGGCGCTGGATGAAGGGCAGACAGGTCTGGGTTTCCTGCGGCGTCGGCGTGCGGTTGCCCGGCGGCCGCCACGGAATCACGTTGGCGATGTAGACCTTGCTGCGGTCGAGTCCGATGGCCTTCAGCATCAGGTCGAGCAGCTTGCCGGAGCGACCGACGAACGGCAGGCCCTCGATATCCTCCTCGCGACCCGGCGCTTCGCCGACGAACATGATGCGGGCCTCCGGGTTGCCGTCGGCGAACACCAGCCGCGTCGCGGTGGATTTCAGGGCGCAGCCTTCGAACTTGTCCATCAGTCCGCGCAGCGCCTCCAGCGACGGGGCGGTGCGCGCGGCCTCGCGCGCCGCCGTGATCGCCACTTCCGGTGCGACCTCGACCTTCGCCG
>DATCUS010000217.1:0-29608 GCA_036561845.1 Tardiphaga sp.
GCGAGCGGCCGCCGCGCACCGTGAGCGCACACAGCCCGGCGATACGGCCGGCATTGTCGCTGCGCTCGATGCGGTCGACCGCTTCCTCGATGGCGTCGGCACGATGGGCGCCGAGCGCATCGGCGGAACTGACGCGGAAGCGCGCGCGCACCTCGCCCTCGGTGGCGGCAATGACGTCGGAAATCCGCCGGCTGATCCGCGCACCGACCTTGAGCCCGACCTCGACCTCGGCGCCCTGCGCCGCCGGAAAGGCCGCGGTGAATTCGCGGTCGCTCTTCAGCCGGATCATGCCGGCGAGGCGCAGGATGTCGGGATGATCGAGTCTGCGATAATTGTCCTCGTCGACCACCTTGCGCACCAGTGCGCCGGCGACGCCGTACTGGATGCTCATCTTGGCCTGCAGCGCGCGCTCGAAGGGGCCGGTGAAATCGCAACCGGGATAACGGATCGCGGCCTCCGGCAGATGCACGGTGATCTGTTCGACCGCGGCGATATTGTCGATCTCCTCCGCCACCCGCAGCGCCGCCTGGCAGGCGGTCTGGGCGAAGTTGCAGGCCGGAACCGGCTTGTTGTAGACCGCGAGGATCTCTTCCTCGCCGTCCGGAAACAACGTGAGCGCCGACGGCGCCGGCCCACGGCGGAACGCGGCGAACAGCCCGGCCTCGCCCTCGAGAATGAGCTCGGAGCCATAGGCGCCAGCTTCCGCCAGCGCGATCGCGGTAATGGCGCCGCGCGCCGCGGCGCCGGGATGAAAATACATGTCGCTGCCGCCGTCATGCGGCCACTGGTTGAGACCGGCCGACGCGTTAGCGGCGAGCGCCAACGCCGACACTGCCGCATTCTCGTCGAGCGACAGCAGGCAGCCGCCGGCGACTGCGCCGGCGACCGGGCCGATGATGCCGGTGGGACGAAACAGCCGCGCCAGGTCGGCATTGAACAAAGCGCGGCCGAGCCGACCGCCGACCTCGTAGCCGACTGCGGCCGCGGTGAGCAATTGCGCGCCGGACACCGGGCTGCGCTGCGCCAGCGCCAGCAGCACCGGCCAGATCACCACGCCATGATGGCCAATGCTGCCGGCATGCATGTCCTCACGCACTAGGCCGTGGCCCATGGTGGCATTGGCGAAGGCGGCATCGGCCGGAGACGCCATGATGTCGGTGCCGACGATGGTGGCGCCAGAGTCCGTCTTGCCGGCGATGGCGACGGCCTGCCGGCTCCAGGCGAGATCGCGCGCCTCGAACGCGCAGGACAGGAAATCCAGCAGGCAGATCTTGAGCTTGTCGCAGGCCGCTGGCGACAGATCCGACAATTGCACGGCATGCGCCGCACGCACCATGGTGCGCGCCAGCGATGCCTGCCTGGTGTCTGACCTGTCGGCCGTCGTCATTGTCGCAATTCCCTTTGCTGCCAACGTGCTGTCGCTAACCCCTGATCTCGACGCCAGCCCATTCCTCGGAGAGTTTGGCAATCGAGGTGAAGTCGGAATCCGGGCCGTATTTGGCCTGGGTCAGCGCCAGGACCTGGCGCACGATCGCGCCCATGATCATGGGAATGCCCATCGCCTCGGCCTCGTCGAGACAGAGCCGGACGTCCTTGTAGGATAGTGCGGTGGCGAAGCCGAAGTCGAAGGTGCCGGTCAGCACCGAGCGCGGGAACTTGTCCTGGGTGGCGCTGTTACGGCCGGAGGAGACGTTGATGATGTCGAGCAGGATTTTGGGATCGAGCCCGGCCTTGACGCCCATCGCCATGCCCTCGGACGAAATCACCAGCGCCGCCGCGGCCAGGAGGTTGTTGACGAGCTTGGCGGTCTGCGCGAGGCCGGGCTTCTCGCCGGTGTAGAACAGCTTGCCGAAGTTCTTCAGGATCGGCTCGACCTGCGGCGCGTAGACATCCTTGGGGCAGGACACCATCACGGCCAGCGTGCCACCCTTGGCGCCGGCGATGCCGCCGCTGACCGGCGCATCGACAAAGGTGATGTTATGCTTGGCGAGCCCTGCGGCGACGATGGTGGAGGCGCCCGGGCCGGTGGTCGACAGGTCGATCAGTGTACGGACGCGGGTGCCGTGGGCGATCCCGTTGTCGCCGAGCGCCACCGCCTTGACGATATCCGGCGTCGGCAGGCTCATCAGCACGATCTCGGCGGCGGAGGCAACTTCGGCGGGCGAGTTGGCCACCTGTGCGCCGCGCGCCTTGAGCGGCGCCGTGGCGCTCGGATCGCGGTCGTAGACGCACAGCGTGTAACCTGCGTCCAGCAGGCGCGCGCACATGGGACCGCCCATGCGACCGATACCAACGAATCCGAGAAGCTCTCCAGCCATCAACGCTCTCCCTTGCCGGTGCACGACCGCGCCGGTCCGTTTCATGTTGGGCGGAAGCTAGCGGGTGTTGCGGGCTGGGGGCATCGTCGTTTGCGGAATAACAGCTTTGCCGCGCGCAGTCGTTTGCAGCGCAGCGAAATCGTCAGCTCATCAGCGGTCCAGTGCCCTTGGCCCACAACCCGCGACGCACCAGATCCTTGATCTGCTGCCGCACCATCTGCGCCAGCGCGCGCGTCGCCGCGGTGGTCGGCCGCTGGCTTGACGTCACCAGGATCAGCTGTCGCGTCAGTACGGGATCGACGATCGACCAGCTCTTCATGCGGCCGGCCTCGACCAGATGTCGCGCCGGGCCATAGGACAGCAGCGTGTAGCCCATGCCCTGCTCGACCAGGCTGAGCGTCGACGGCATGGCGTCGACTTCCAGTTCGATGCGCGGCGCGATTTCCGCCTCGCCGAGCAGCGCGTCGACCACCAGGCGCAGCCCATGCGGCCGGCCGGGCAGGATCATCGGGATCTCGGTCAGCCGCGACGCCGGCACCGGACCGTCGCCGAGCCCCGCGGGATCGCTCATCGGCCCGAGCAGGCTGATCTCCTCGGTGATCAGCGGTTCGGCGCGCAGGTTGCTAGTGCGCGGCGCATTGTACAGCACCGCCACGTCGATCCTGCCGGTGATCAGCCATTCCAGCAGGTGCCCGCTGAAACCTTCCACGACATGCATGGCAATATCGGGAAATTCCGTGCGGAAGCACTGCACCAGCGGCACCGTGAGCACCGAGCCGACCGACGGCGGCATGCCGATGGCGATGGTGCCGCGCGGGCTGCTGCGTAGCGCAATCACTTCTGTCGTGGCGCGCTGGACGGTATCGAGCACGCCGCCGGCATAATTCTGCAGCACCTTGCCGGCCTCGGTGAGCACGATGCCGCGGCCGTTGCGATAGAACAGCTCGATACCCAGTTCCTGCTCCAGCGCCTTGATCTGCCGGCTCAGCACCGGCTGGGCGATCGACAGCACCGCCCCGGCGCGCGAGAACGATCCGAATTCGGCGAGCGTGGCGAAAGCCTTGAGTTGCTTGAGGTCCATGGGTCTCCCGTGGCGCTCTTGTCCGGACGGCGCACTGTTTCGGTATAACAGTTAGCACGCGCGAGATGGCGGACACAGCGTCGCGTCTCTGCCATTTTATCGCAGGACGCACCCCGGAGCGCCGATCAACAAGCGGGTGCACCGAGGGAGATCAGATGACCAGGGATAGCAAGGACACGGTGCTGCTGACCGGAGCGGCCGGCGGGCTCGGCCGCGCCATCGCGCGCGCCGTGGTCGCGTCGGGCCGCAGGATCGTGCTGGTGGACCGCAACGCGGAAGCACTGGCGGAATTTGCCGCCGAGCTCGGCGCCATGGCGCATGCGGTGCGCCTCGACATCACCGACCATGCCGGCGTCGATGCCATTCTCGATCGCCTGCCGGAAGATTTCCGCCAGGTGGACATCCTCGTCAACAATGCCGGCCACGACATCGGCGGGCGCACCCGCTTCGACCAGGGCTCGGCGGACGACTGGACCGACATCATCCGCACCAATCTGATCGGCACCATGCGCATGAGCCGTGCCGTGCTGCCGGAAATGGTGACGCGCAACCGCGGCCACGTGGTCAATATCAGCTCGATCAATGCAGTGCGCATCGTACCGGACATGGCGGCCTATTCCGCCAGCAAGGCCGGCATCCGCATGTTCACGGAAACCATCCGCGGCGAGCTGGCGGAGACGGCGATCCGCATCACCGAGATCCTGCCTGGCCTCGCCCGCACGGGCATCATCGTGACGCGCTACCGCGGCGACCGCGAAAAGGAGCAGGCCTATTTCGACCAGTTCAAGATGGCGCTTGATCCCGAAGACGTCGCGCGCGTCATCATGTTCGCGCTGGACCAGCCGGCCCATGTGCAGATTGCGGAAATCATGGTGCTTCCGGTCAATCGCTACTGAGTCCGGATCGGTCGGGCTGCGCACAGCGTCTCGCGCGATCCATCCGGGTAGCAGTGGCTTTAGAGCCTGAGCGAGAAAGCAGGGCGTATTCTCAGAAGCTTGTTAAGTGGCTCGACCGTCGGCCAAATCTAACTGGCCGGGCTTGTCCCGGCCATCCACGAAGTCTCGCGTGAACGTGGATGCCCGGCACAAGGCCGGGCATGACGGCCTCTGTCAGCCGAGCCTGATTTTGCTGGCTGCGTTGAAAACGCCGGCCCGCGTGAAATGATTGGCCGCCTTCATGGCGTGCGCACGCGCGATGCCCTGGATTTCCGAAATTTCCCCAATGGTAGTCAGCGGTGGCTTCGGGTGGCCACGTACATCAAGACGCGATGACGTCATCGGAGAGATTGGTCAGGCGCGCGGTCGGTCCGGCGACCGGACATCGCACGGAAGATGATTTTCGAGACGCCGTGTGACGCGACACATACAAAGATATATTGACAATACATCTTTTAGGCAGTTTGATGCGGGGGATCCCGGAGCGCCTGCGATGGCCCGGTGCGCATTCCCTCGGAGGAATTTGCCTTGATCGGCGCAACGCTTTCTCGCTGGACCGTGTCGTACTTTGCCGCGGCGCTTGGTGCATTGATTGCCGCTGAAGCGCTCATGGCAGCTGGATTCGGTTTTCCGCAAGCCGAGATCCGATCCCCGGACACGCTCGTCGTTGTGCATCTTGTTACGATCGGCTGGCTCAGCCTTGCGATGTGCGGAGCACTGCTTCAATTCGTCCCCGTTCTCACGACCGGACCTCTTTACAGTAACCTCCTGCCGCTGCCGGCTCTGGCATGCCTTATCGCCGGACTTGCGGCTCTGCTGCTCGGCTTCCTGCAATTGGGTGGGCGGTTCTCTGCAGAGGCACCATTCCTGGCAATTGGAGCAACCCTGCTCGGAGTAGGCTTCGGATTGACCATATGGAATCTGGGGGCGACGCTATGGAAGGCACGGCCGCTTCCGCTGGCGGCCCGATTCGTCTGCGTCGGACTGGTCAGCCTGGGCGCAACCGTCGGGTACGGAATCGCGTTTGCGCTCGGCCGTGGCGAAACTGCGACAGGCGCCTCGCTGCTGTCCTCGGTCCAATCGGGTTTGCCCATCCACGTCGCCGCGGGGCTCGGCGGCTGGATGACCTTCACGGCGGCCGGTGTCAGCCATCGTCTGCTAGCGATGTTCATGCTCGCACCCGATCTGAATCGAGCCGGAAGCCGCGCCACGTTCTGGAGCGGGACATTCTCGCTGTCTGTCCTGATTGCAGGCGGTGCCACTGCGCTTCTCCTGCGTGCTCCGCTGGGAGGTATTTTGAGCTTTTCCGGCCTGTTGGCGCTGATCGCATTGGCGCTGTACGGCCGCGACATCCTGCACCTCTATCGCAACCGCAAACGCCGAGTGCTCGAATTGAACAGCCGCATGGCTGCCGTCGCGCTATCCAACCTGGCGGCGTCGGTATTGTTGATCGTCACGCTCCTGCTCCTGCGCAGCTTCTACGATCACGTGGGGGCTGCGGTCTTTCTGGTGGTTTTCGGCTGGCTCTCGGGCTTCGTCCTCGCCAAGCTCTACAAGATCGTCGCGTTCCTGACCTGGCTGGAGTGTTACGGCCCGGTGCTCGGAAGGACGCCGACACCGCGGGTGCAGGATCTGGTCGTCGAACAGCGCGCCATCAAATGGTTCTGGCTCTACTACGGCGCGGTGTGGTGCGCGACCGTCGCACTGCTGTTCGACGCTTCGATCGCATTCCGTGCTTCCGCGTTTTTCATGGCGATCGCCACCTGCGGCATCACCTGCCAGTTGGCCAGGACGCGCCGGCTCATGGACGTTGCGGCGGCAAACCCGCTGCCTGCAGGCGCCGCGACGCCGTCGTTCTTGCGTTCACTTTCCTCTCTGACACGACCATAGGAGAAGCCGATGAGCACCACCACCTTCCTGGACGTCGATGTACGACCTACCCTGCGCGCCGGCGGCGAGCCGTTCGGCGAGATCATGGCGGCGTTGAGCGCCCTCCGGCCAGATCAGGGCTTGCGGTTGATCGCCACTTTCAAGCCGGAGCCACTCTTCAGCCTGATGGAATCGCGAGGCTTCAGCCATGAAGCCAAGGAACTCGAAAGGGGCGAATGGGAGGTACTGTTCCGCCCGCTCGAGGTCGGACCTGGTGAGATCGCACACGAGGAATCGACCGATCCTGACGTCTGGCCGCCCGCGGCAAGGCATCTCGACAACCGCGACCTCGATCCGCCCGAGCCCATGGTGCGCATCCTGGTTGCAATAGAGTCCATGGCGGCCGGCGAAGTCCTCTCGGCGTGGCTTTGCCGCAAGCCTGTCTTCCTGTTCCCCGAGCTCGCCAAGCGCGGACACGCGTGGCGCGGTGCCGACGACCCCGATGGGGCCATCTACAGAATCCTCATCCGCGTCGGCGCATCACAGCGAGCGATCGCATGAAGACCGTATCCGGGGATTTGGCCGCACAGATCAGGGAAGCACTTCGAATCGTCATCGACCCCGAGCTCGGTCACAACATTGTCGACCTGGGCTTCATCTATGACATCACGGCGGAGGACGACGGCATGGTCGGCATTACCATGACCACAACGACGCCGGGCTGTCCCGCAACGGGGTTCCTGAAGGATGGCGTCGCCACGAGCGCGCTGGGCGTGGCGGGCGTTCAGGCTGTGGACGTGACTCTCAGTTACGATCCGCCGTGGACACCGGCACTTATGAGTCCGGAAGCCAAAGCCGAACTCGGCTTCGCCGACGGCTGGAACTAGTCAGCCGCCATGGCTGCAGGCCTACGGGCCGCCGTGTCAGGCCGGCGCCGTTCGTCTGGCCTGACGCTTGTCGTAGCCGACGAGGACGGGGCCATAGGCGACGGCGAATCCGAGAAATGCCGCCGCCCAGGCAAACGCCGCGACATGCAGCATGGCATCGCCGTGCGCCGGCGCCAGGATCGCGCAGAGCCGAGCGACCACGGCAATAATGATCGACGCGTAAATGACCTGCGTCGCCACCGACGCCGTCAGTTGCTGGCCGGTATGGCCAAGGGTGGCGCGGGTCATGACCGCCAGCGTCATGATCCCCCCTGCTCCCGCCATCCAGGCATGGACGCCCGCGCTGGTCGTCACCAGTCCGATGGCGCTGCCGGCGTTCAGCAGGAAGCCCAGTGGCACGAAGAAATAGCCGACATGCAGGATCAGAAGCAGCCGCTCGCGGCCGGTACGGTGGCCGGCCCAGCGCGACAGCCGCACCAAGTGCAGAACGCCCGTCAATGCGAGCGCAGCGCCGGTCCCCGCACCGCCCGGCGCAAGCACCCAGACAATCAGAGCCGCTGCGCTGGCCGCCATGGTCACCATGTCGAAGCGTCCGAACGGCACCGGCAGGCGGCCCGGGTTCTCCCGCGCCAGCCAATTGCGCGTGAAGCTCGGAATGATGCGGCCACCGATCAGCGAAATCAGCAGGATGATCACAGCAATGCCGATGCGAATGCTGATGTCAGCCGACCCGCGATAATGAGCCTCGAGATGGAAAGCGATATTGCCGGACAGCAGCACAGCGAGCAGCGCCACGACGCCGAGATTGCCCCACTTGCGGCCGGCGACAATCTCGCGCGCCGCGGCGGCGGCGACCAGCAACAGGAAACTGCCGTCCACCAGCATGGCTGCCAGCCAGCCGGTCTGAGCCGAGAAGGTCACGCAGGCGCGCCCCGCAATCCAGACCGCGACCAGCGCCATCAGCGGCCGGCCCTGGATTGGCAACCTGCCGGTCCAGTTCGGGATCGCGGTGAACAGGAACCCGGTGATCACCGCCGGCAGAAAGCCATAGAGCATCTCGTGGACATGCCAGTCGCGCGGCAGGAATGCCGTGGTGAGCGAGAGTTCGCCCATGAACACGGGAAGCCAGACCAGGATCGCCAGCCCCGCATAGATCGCCCCCAGCAGAAAGAAGGGCCGGAAGCCATAAGTGAAAAGCGGCCAGCCTTCGTACAGCCGGGGACGCGGAGCGGGGGTCATGGCGGTTCCTTCTGCGTTACCGCTACTTTGCTGCGGTCTGGGCGGCGAGCTTGTCGAACAGGCCCGCCATCACCTGCTTGGCTTTGCCGGCCAGGGGAATTGCCCTGGCTTCGTCGAGATTGGTCGGTGTGCCCACCACGACCATGGCGACCATACCCATGCCGTAGTGTGGCAAACACTTCACGCCATAGACGCCCGGCTTGTCGAAAGTGACGGCGACGTCCTCGCCGCTCTTGCCGGCAAATGGAACCGCGTCCGCCGGCAGCATGCCCTTGATCGTCTCGGCGTTGTGGCCCTTGTCGGTTGCCACGAATTTCACGGTATCGCCCGGCGCAACCTTTATCAGTGCGGGTTCGAAAATCATGACGCCCTCGGCACCCCTGTTCAGCATCTTGACCTCGACTTCGGCCGCACAGGCTGTCCCCACCAAAGCTGTCAGAACTGCAGCCATCGCCAAAATCGTCTTGCGCATTGTCATTCTCCAGTCTCATGCCGACATTCATACCGGCCGGTTGTCTGGTCTTTTAGTGCCGAAGCAGTGCATCCTTATTGCTCCAGAACAAATTCCGACTTGATCGTTGCCGCTTTTCACGGTCTAGGTTCCGAACGCGAGGAGTTTCCGATGGCCAAGGTCAACAGTTCACTGGTCGCGCATCTACCGATGTTCGCAGGCTTCTCGGCGACTGACCTCGATTCGATCCTCAGCGAGGCCCACTCGCTGCGGGTCGCCAAGAACAACAACGTGTTCGAGCAGGGGCAGGACGCGCATTCCTTTTTCGTTCTGCTGCACGGGCATGTCCGCGCCAGCAGGACCACCCCGGCCGGCGAACAGATCGTCGTTCGCTATGTGGCGACTGGAGAGACCTTCGGCGTGGCGGCGGCGATGGGTCTGCAGCACTATCCAGCCACAGTGACCGCCGTGGACGATAGCGTCGTGCTGGCATGGCCCTCCGGAACCTGGCCGCGGCTGGTGGCGCAATATCCCGCCCTCGCCACCAATACGTTGCAGACGGTCGGCGCGCGGCTGCAGGAGACCCATACAAGGGTCGTCGAGATGTCCACCGAGCAGGTTGAACGTCGCATCGCCCATGCGCTCCTTCGGCTGGCGAAACAATCGGGACGACAGGTCGCGACCGGCGTCGAGATCGACTTCCCCATCAGCCGGCAGGACATCGCACAGATGACCGGCACGACGCTGCATACCGTCAGCCGGACGCTGGCCGCCTGGGAGGCAAAGGGCCTGGTGGAAGGCAGCCGGCAGCGGATCGTCCTGCGCGAACCTCACAAGCTGTTCGTCCTCGCTGAGCAGGGAAGCGACGAGCCGTCCCCACCGGGGACGTAGTTTTACGGGATTGCTGCGCGCAATGCTTTCAGGAAGGCCGTCCGGTCGACGCCATGCGCACTGCATGCGTCATCGATCGTGTGAAAGGCCGCGATGGGGCATCCAACACATCCGAACTTGAAATCAAGAAATACGCGAATCGTTGACGGCCAGACATTCATCACGTCATCGACCAGAGCGCCCAAGTTGATTGACATCAACGCCTCCGTTGCTCCTTGCGATCTATAATGGATCGGACGGCGAGTTCTTTGTGCCGGCACAACCTCTGTCAATCGCTTCCCGCGCATCCTGTTTGCGCTACGGCAAAGATCGGACGACAACCCGGCGGCACGTTTCCAAGCCGAGTAGACCGGCCGGCGGCTCGCTTCGAACCCGCAGGAAACATGGGTAAAAACATGATCATGTACGCTCTCACTATTCTGCTCACGTTTTTCGAGATCCGCGCCCACATCCCGAATAGTTACAGCTTTGGCTCGGGGCCTGCCGAACCGGCATTCAGGCGCGCAATCCTTCGCGGCTTGGTCGCGTTTCTGACTGCAATCGGTTTCGTCGCGGCTATAGTCTGGCTCGCGGTCCGCCTCGTTATGGTATTTCTCTGATACCAGCCATCACCCGAAAGCTCATCCAGGCTGACGGGGTCCACTTGCCGCCAAGGTCATTGAAAGCGCCGTCCCTCCGGGACGGCGTTCTGCGTTGTCGCGACCGTAAAGACCTCCCTGCGTCGTCGCTGCCATTCTGAAAATGATGAATCGAGATTGTTCCAGCGCAACAAGAAAAACCCACAATTGAGCAATTCTCCGATCATCGAACAACCGCTGATAGGGGATGATGATCATGATGAACCGCCGCAATCTGCTGCTTGGTGCAGCATTATCAACGATGATGCTGGCCACGCCGGCGCTGGCCGCCGAAGAACTCAAGCTGCCGCGGCAGCATATCGATCTTGTCGCGCCGCCCTTCGTCCATGCCCACGAGCAGGCTACCAAGGCCGGCCCGAAGATCATGGAATTCACGATGAAGATCGAGGAAAAGAAGGTCGTCATCGACGATCAGGGCACCACCTTCCAGGCCATGACCTTCAACGGCTCGATGCCGGGTCCGCTGATGGTGGTGCATGAGGGCGACTATGTCGAACTCACGCTGATCAATCCCGACACCAACACGATGCCGCACAACATCGACTTCCATTCGGCGACCGGTGCCCTGGGTGGCGGTGCGCTGACGCTGGTGAATCCCGGCGAGCAGGTGGTGCTGCGCTGGAAGGCGACCCGCACCGGCACCTTCGTCTATCACTGCGCCCCCGGCGGTCCGATGATCCCCTGGCATGTCGTGTCCGGCATGAACGGCGCCATCATGGTGCTGCCGCGCGACGGGCTGAACGACGGCAAGGGCCATGCGCTCAAGTACGACAAGATCTTCTACATCGGCGAGCAGGACATGTATGTGCCGCGCGACGAGAAGGGCAAGTTCAAGTCGTATGAGTCGCCCGGCGAAGCCTATAACGACACGGTCGAGGTGATGCGCAAGCTGACTCCGACGCATGTCGTGTTCAACGGCAGGGCCAATGCGCTGACCGGCAAGAACGCGTTGACCGCCAAGGTCGGCGAGACCGTGCTGATCGTGCATTCCCAGGCCAACCGCGACAGCCGCCCGCATCTGATCGGCGGGCATGGCGACTATGTCTGGGAGACCGGCAAGTTCTCAAATCCGCCGGAGACCGGGCTCGAGACATGGTTCATCCGCGGCGGATCCGCGGGCGCCGCGCTCTACAAGTTCCTGCAGCCCGGCATCTACGCCTACGTGACGCATAATCTCATCGAGGCCGCAGAACTCGGCGCCACCGCTCACTTCAAGGTCGAGGGCAAGTGGAACGACGACCTGATGACCCAGGTCAAGGCGCCCGGAGAGATCCCGACCACAAAGACCCAATGACAGAACATGGGGTGCCGGAAACAACCGGCACCCCATCCTCTCGGATCGAATCGAGACGGACATGCTGATTGCTTTCAAACTCAAATTGGCCCTGATCTGTGCGGCCGGCTTCGCCGGTCCGCTCGCCGTGGCCCCGCTCTTGATCGACAACGGTACTCCGGACGCGGGGCAGTACGACCGGCCGAGTATCGTCGAGCTTCGCCCCGGCTCGATGTCCTATCGCGTTCATGGCGATTTCACCCACGCCGGCAAGCAGGCCGCGGCTCCGCTGGCCCAGGTCAGCCTGTCCCGCCCGCTCTCGATCATGAAGCACCAGGTGAGCGCTTCCGATTATCAGCGCTGCGTCGATGATCGCGCCTGCCGCCCGCTTGACCGCGGCGTGGTCGTCGCAGCTGATCGTCCGGCCGTGCAGGTCAACTGGCACGACGCCAACGGCTACGCTGCGTGGCTGTCGCGCAAGACCGGTGAGACTTACCGGCTGCCCAGCGACGAAGAATGGGCGTTCGCCGCCGGCAGCCGGTTCAGGGATGACGGCGCGGCGGTCGATGACAACGATCCGTCGAAACGCTGGATCGCTCGCTATGAACGCGAGGCTAGCGGGATACCGTCCGATGCCGCCACGCGCAGTTTCGGAAGCTTCGGTGCGAATGAGAACGGCCTTCAGGATGTGGGCGGCAACGTCTGGGAATGGACCAGCACCTGCTTCGTCCGCCACGTCATCGACGACGCCGGAAACGTCGCCTCGAAAAGCCCGAACTGCGGCGTGCGCATCGTCGAGGGGCAACATCGGGCCTATGTCACCGACTTCATCCGCGACGCCAGGGCCGGCGGCTGCGCCGTCGGCGTTCCACCCGACAACCTCGGCTTCCGCCTCGTCGTCGATCGCAATAAATGGCCAAGCATGCCCAATCTGGTCGGCCGCGTCGCCTCCGGGCTCAGGGCATTCCTCTAGCGAAATCGAGTATGGCACTCACCATCGAGATCGATCATGCCCGCGCCAAAAAGGCTGCCACGACAGGATCGACAGCCAGGATCGTCCCGCAATCGGTCAAGGGACGTATCCGGCGGCTCAAATGGGTGATTCTCGTTCTGACCCTCGGCGTCTATTACGTGGCGCCGTTCCTGCGTTGGGATCGCGGCCCCGGCGAGCCGAACCAGGCCATTCTGCTCGACTTCGAACACGGGCGGCTCTACGGCTTCTCCATCGAGATCTGGCCGCAGGAACTCTATTATCTTACCGGCCTGATGATCCTGGCCGCGGCGATCCTGATCCTGGCCAACGCCGTCGCTGGTCGCGTGTGGTGCGGATTTGCCTGTCCGCAGACGGTGTGGACGGATCTCTTCCTGTTGGTTGAGCGGCTGATCGAGGGCGATCGCCGCGATCGTCTGAAGAAAATCGGCGCGCCGCTGACGTTGCGCCGGATCACGGAAATCGCGGCGAAGCACGCCGCATGGCTGGCCATCTCCTTCGCGACCGGAGGCGCGCTCGTCTTTTACTTCACCGATGCCCCGACGCTGGTCCGCGCGCTGTTCCACGGTGAGGCGTCCGTCTCTGCCTGGGCCTGGATCACGATCTTCGCCGGCACGACCTACGGCCTGGCCGGGTTCGCCCGCGAGCAGGTCTGTACCTTCATGTGCCCGTGGCCCCGGCTTCAGGGCGCCATCTGGGACCCCGACGCCTTCACGGTGAACTACCGTGACTACCGGGGCGAGCAGCGCACCTCCGCGAAGAAGGCCATCGAACTGCGCAGCCGCGGCGAGGCCGCCGGCGACTGCGTCGCGTGCAACCTTTGCGTCACCGTCTGCCCGATCGGCATCGACATTCGCGAAGGGCCGAACTTCGCCTGCATCAATTGTGGTCTCTGCGTCGACGCCTGCGACAACGTGATGGAATCACTTTCTCGTCCGCGCGGGCTGATCGATTATGAAAGCTGGAACAACATCGAGCGCGAACGCAAGGGCGAGCCTCGCGCCTCACGTCTGGTCCGGCCCAAGACAGTCACCCTGACGGCCGGCTGCATCGCGCTTGCGGCCGGCATGGCGATCATGTTCGCCAACCGCAGCAGCGGAGCGATCTCGGTGCAACATGATCGCAGCCCGGTCTCAGTCACCCTGTCCAATGGCTCCGTCCGCAATGCGTATACGATCAAGTTGCTGAACAAATCAGCGACGCCGCATGCATTCGATCTCAAGGCCGAAGGCGCCGATGTGACCATGGCCATTGTTGGAGCCGAATCCGGAAAGCCCGTCACCGTGCCGGCCGACGGCTCAGAAATGGTCCGCGTCACGCTGACGATGGCTCATCCGCAAAACGCCGACATCCGCTTCGTCGCCAGGGACGTCACCGGCAAGGTCGTGCTGTCGGCCGTCGACCGGTTTGTGGTTCAATAACGAGCGCAAGGCCCGCTTGAGCAGATGCCAGCACGACAGTTCCGGTTCGGCAAAAGGTATCTCACGCGACAGATCCAGCGCGGTGCGCCAATGTGGGCCGGCCACGCAAGAATCCGTTCTCCATCGGCACGTCTGGATAGATCGTTGCCGTCTCCATGAGCCCGTCAGCGGGAGACATCCGGCCATCGAGGACCGCACGAAACGCGCGGATAACGCCCAGCATGTCGCAATGTTGAGGGGATATCCTCAGCGAAGCGACGCCTGCCTTTGACAGATCGTCGATGTCCTCGATCAGATTGGTGCACACATGTGCCAGCGTCTGGACCCCATTGACGACAAGGAAATGCTCGTCATCGAGCGTGTCCACAGGCAGCCCGTCCGGATCGATGGCGCAGACAAAACGGCAGTTGTCCTTGGTCAGCTTGTGCAATCGCGCGTGATAGCAGCGCGCCGAGACCGCCAGGGGCGCTCGACCGAATGCAAACACCTCAATTCCGACCTCCGGTGTCGCAGCTGCAATCGCCGCGATGGACGACAAAGGAAGCTCGGGCGGCAGACAGATGCTTTGCGCGCCCTGCGCGGCGAACCAGCGCGCGGTGCCTTCATTGTAGACATTGACGAACGGACCGATCGCATGTGGCCGCCCCGCGAGATGTGCGAGGCATGTGACGTCATTGGCCTCGACTATAAAGTCCGGATCCCGGGCGAGCTCCTCGGTGCGGCGTCGCTCCCGCTCCAGGGTGATGAGTGCCAGCGAGCTCACCAGCACCTGCTTTCCCGCGACGGTCAGTCGCTCGATCACCGCCGGAAGGTGGTCATCGAAAAACGGCATCCGCTTGGAACACACCACTTCGCCGACTGCCACCGTATCGACGGCAGCTTCGTCTGCGATCCGGAAATAGAAGTCGCGCCAGACCTCGGGCTGCCAATTGAACAGCACAGGACCGAGGGTCAATTTCATTGATTTCATAGGGTTGGCCGGAGCTCCTGCGGTCATATCACCTGCCGCCATTCTCCTACCGCCATGTCTTGCGATATGCGCCGACCGTGGAAGCCTGACCTTCGGTCATCGCGACAAGGCGACTGGCCGGCTGCTTTTCACCGGCGTCGAGTGCAGCAAGCTGCTCGCGGAAGCCGCGAACGACGCCTTCGATATAGGCCCGGCCGCGCTGGCGACCTTCAATCTTCAATGCGGTGACGCCGGCCTTGAGCAAACCGGGGAGCATCTCCGCCGCATCCAGACTTGCGGGATCCTCGAACAGATAGCCGGAGCCAAGTGCGGTCTTGAAGCGCCCCTTGCAAAGCGTCGGATAGGCCGCAGCCTCACCCTTGGCAAAGCGGTTGATGGTGAAATCGCCGAGCCGGGACACCAGCGCGCCGTTTTCCTCGCGATAGGCGACATGGCTTGCGGGCGAGCAGACGCCGTTCATGTTGGGCGACTGGCCGGTGCCATAGGTGGAAAGCGAGCAGCGCCCCTCCGCCATCACGCAAAGTCCGCCAAAGATAAAGACCTCGGTCTCGCAATCCACAGCGCGGGTAATTGCCGCGATCTCCGCTACCGAGAGCACGCGCGGCAGCACGACGCGTCGGACGCCGAAGTGGCGAACATAGACGCTGATCGCATCGGGATTGGCCGCGGCGGCCTGAACCGACAGGTGCAGCCGCTGCTTGGGATGGGTGCGGGCGGCGTAGTCGACAAGGCCGATATCGGCCAGGATCAGCGCGTCCGCTTTCGCGGCGACGGCGTCATCGACCGCCCGGTGCCACAGCGCCTGGGCTCCCGCGGTCGGAAACGTATTGACCGCCACCAGCACCTGCGCCCCATGGCGGTGGGCATATGCGATGCCTTCGGCCATATCGGGGCGGCTGAAATTCAGCCCGGGGAAATTGCGCGCGTTGGTCGCATCGGCAAAGCCGCAATAGACCGCGTCGGCTCCCGCCGTGACCGCCGTGCGTAACGCTGCAGGGGTTCCTGCGGGACAGATCAACTCCATGGCCGGTCTCCGACATGCGGTTCGACACCGGTGGCTCGCAATTGGGACAGCGCCCCGCCGAGCAATCGCCGTGCAAATGGCGCCAGTGGCCCGAACACGGCCGCGCTGTCCGCGACAAGGTCCACATCCTCGCTGTCAATCGCGTTGCGCAGGGCCAGAACCGCCTCGACATCGCCTTCGACGGAGAGATCGCGCGAGAAGAACAAGGCATCGCCGTCATACGAGCCGTCGATCAAGCCGAGCAGCGCCATCATCGGCCCGGCGATCCGGACGGCAATGTCGGTTGGCAGATTGCGGACGGCGACGATGTTCGGCGCCTGCGGGCACGGCTGCAGCACGAACGCGAACGGCAGGTCGGTGGGCTGGATACCGAAACGCTTGCCCGCATGCGCGCCAAGGCGCTCGAAAATGCGCGGATGGCGCGACACCAGCGACCGCAGCACCAGGGCCAGCGGCAGTTGCAGCGGAAAAAGCGGGAGGGGTCGAATACTCCGGCCGAACAATGGCGGGAGCGTTGGAACGGACGACATCTTCACTGGCAGATCAGTCCTCTTCCTGTCGGATGACGCGACGATTCGCCTTTGCCCGCGCGACCGCAATTCACGATGCGTGGAAACGCATGACGATGACGCGGCAGATCAGTCTACCGGCCGATCTGGGTAACGGCTTAAGCGCGGCGACGCGCCCCGTCTTTGCGTTATGACAAAGACCCGATCGAGCATTCCGCCGATGAGTTCTTTTTGGGTCGTCTCATGCCACGCCGCCATCTGCCGAAATTCCGCGATTTACGAGGCTTCGTGTCCTTTCTGGAGGAGCGAGGCCGTCTGGTTCGAATCGCCGAACCAGTATCCGTGGTCCACGAGATCACCGAAATTCATCGCCGCACGCTGCAGGGCGGTGGTCCGGCGCTGTTGTTTGAGTCGCCGGTCTTGCCGGGGGGCGGCACCGGTGCGATCCCGGTCCTGGTCAATCTGTTCGGCACAACCGAACGGGTCGCGTGGGGATTTGGCGTCGAGCCCGCGGGGCTCGCGGCGCTGGGCGACGAACTGGCCGAGCTTCGGGACCCGCGACCGCCGCGTGATTTCGCGGACGCGCTGTCGAAACTTCCGTTGGCCCGCGCGGCCATGACGATGCGGCCCAAGGAGATCAATGCGGCGCCCGTTCAGGAACTCGTGTTTCGTGGCGACGCCGTCGATCTCGCGATGTTGCCGGCCCAGGTCTGCTGGCCCGGCGAGCCGGGACCGCTCGTCACCTGGCCCCTTGTCATCACCGGACCGCCGGACGGAGCCGCCGACGACGAGACCAATGTCGGCGTCTATCGCATGCAGATCATCGGACGCGACCGCGCCATTCTGCGCTGGCTGCCGCACCGTGGCGGCGCCCGACATCACCACCAATGGAAGGCGCAGGGCGTCGACATGCCGGTGGCGGTGGCGATCGGCGCCGACCCGGCGACGATCCTCGCCGCCGTGATTCCGCTGCCGGACTCGCTCTCCGAATTACGTTTCGCCGGTCTTCTCCGCGGCGAGCGCCTTCGCCTGTCGCCCTGCATCACGGTGCCGATCATGGTGCCGTCCGACGCCGAAATCATCATTGAAGGGATGGTCTCGGCCACCGAGACTGCGCCGGAGGGACCATTCGGCGATCACACCGGCTATTACAACGGCGTCGAGAATTTCCCGGTGATGCGGGTCACCGCGATCACCATGCGCCGCAAGCCGATCTACCTGTCGACCTATACGGGGCGCCCACCCGATGAGCCATCCCGCATCGGAGAGGTCCTCAACGACCTGTTCGTGCCGCTGGTCAGGAAACAGCTGCCGGAGATTGTCGATCTGTGGTTGCCGCCGGAAGCCTGCTCGTACCGGATGGCGGTCGCTTCCATCGACAAGCGCTACCCCGGCCATGCACGCCGCATCATGCTGGCTTTGTGGTCGCTGCTGCCGCAGCTGACCTACACCAAATTCCTGATCATCGTCGATGCGGACATCGACGTCCGCAGCTGGCCGGACGTGATGTGGGCAATCTCGACGCGGTCCGATCCATCACGCGACCTCGTCTCGCTGACCGACACCCCGATCGACTACCTCGATTTCGCCTCGCCAAAGCCGGGGCTCGGCGGCAAGCTCGGCATCGACGCCACCAACAAGACCGGCGTCGAAACGATCCGCGAGTGGGGACGCGTGTTGAAGATGGATGAAGAAACCATCGCGCGCGTCAATATCCTCTGGGACCGCCTCGGCATCCCTCCATTCGCCATGCCGGATAGCGCCAAATGAGTGCTCTCCCTCGGGTCGTGGTCGGCATCAGCGGCGCATCCGGCGCCGCGCTCGCGATCCGCGTCCTCGAATTGCTGGCGACAACAGGCCGATGTGAAATGCATGTGGTCGTGACAGCCAGTGCCGAACGAACCCTGACACACGAAATCGGCGACCGGACGCTGGAACGCATCAGCGAACTGGCGACAAAGCAGTATGACGTCAACGACATCGGCGCGGCCATCGCCAGCGGCTCGTTTCGTACCGCCGGGATGATTGTGGTCCCGTGCTCGATCCGCACGCTGTCGGCGATCGCAGCCAGCGCCGCTGACAACCTGCTGGTTCGAGCCGCGGACGTGCATCTGAAGGAGCGACGCAGGCTGGTGCTGGTGGTGCGGGAAAGTCCGCTGCATCTCGGGCATCTCCGCGCGATGGCCACGGTGACGGAGATCGGCGCCATCGTGGCGCCGCCGGTCCCAGCATTTTATGCCCGGCCGGCTTCGCTCGACGACATGATCGATCACATGGCGCGCCGGACCCTCGCTCTGCTCAGCCTCGACCTCGATATCGCCGTGGACGAGTGGAAGGGCTCCCCCGGGACCCCCGCCGAACAATGCCCGCGACGTTCCGCCAACCCGCCGATCTATGCTGTCGACGGTGGGACCATGGTCGGACGACCCGCCTCGAAAGAATGATGATGCCTGCAGACTCCGCTTCATCTCTCGAAACTTCATCCGTTGCCGTCATTGGCGCGGGGATCGCCGGCAGTTGGCAGGCGCTGCTGTTTGCGCGCGCGGGCTACGACGTCACGCTCCTGGATCGCGACGACGAGACGATGACGCAAGCGACCAGCCACTGGGCAGGCGGAATGCTTGCGCCGTGGTGCGAACAGGAAATCTCCGAGCCGATCATTACCCATCTCGGCAAACGCTCGCTCGATCTATGGCGGAATCAGCTTCCGGACACCCCCTTCAACGGTACCATCGTCGTCGCGCACCAGCGCGACCGGCCGGACCTCGAACGCTTCGCAAGAATGACCGCCGAACATCTCCGTCTTGATGCAGACGGCATCGCGGCACTGGAGCCCCAGCTCGATCGCAGATTTAACGACGGGTTGTTTTTCCCCGACGAAGCCCACGTCGAGCCGCGCAGCGTCCTGCCGAAGTTGCACGCGAGCCTCCTCGCAGCGGGCGGCGCCATTCGCTTTCAAACCGAGTGCGATCCGGACGCACTCAATCGGCATTTCGATCATGTCATCGATTGCCGCGGCCTCGGAGCGCGCGACAGGTTTCCCGACCTGCGCGGCGTCAAGGGCGAGATGATTGTCGTGGAAACGCCAGACGTCGCGCTGTCGCGCCCGATACGCCTGCTTCACCCGAGATGGCCTATCTATGTCATTCCGCGCGATGGCCAGCAGTTCATGATCGGCGCAACCAGCATCGAGAGCGAGGACTATGGCGTCAGCGTGCGTTCGGTCCTGGAATTGCTGACATCGGCCTACAGTGTCGATCCGGCATTTGCCGAGGCTCGGGTCGTCGAAATCGGATCGGGCCTTCGCCCTGCGTTTCCAGACAACCTGCCGCGCATTGTCATCGACAAGAACGTGGTTTCAGTCAACGGACTGTACCGACACGGTTTCCTGCTGTCGCCGGTGCTGGCGCAGTTGACGCTGGCCTATGTCCAGCGCGGCGAGGTCCACAACGAAATCATGCACCACATTTGACAGCCATGCCGGCGGCCAGTCAGGTCGTGATCTGGCGGTAGATCGCCGGCAGCGCCGCTGGAAGCCGCGCGATGTCGCGGACGATGGCGTAGGCGCCACGCCCGAAGATGTGTGGAAAGTAGTCGCGCGCGTCTTCGTCGATGGTCACGCCGAACACCCGCAGTCCGGCCTTCCGCGCCTCCCGAATGGCCATCCGCGTATCCTCGATGCCGTAACGGCCTTCGTAGTGGTCGATATCGTTCGGCTTGCCGTCGGTCAGCAGCAGCAACAGCCGATGCCGGCGCGGGCGCTTCACGAGTTGCGTCGTCGCATGGCGGATTGCGGCGCCGATCCGCGTGTATTGGCCGGGTTTCAGGGCTTCAATGCGGCGTTCCACCCTGCCGTCGAGCGGCTCGTCGAAATCCTTGACGGTTGCGACCGTCACGCTGCGACGTCGTGACGTGAACGTATAGATGGCATGTTCGTCGCCGCAGGCCGTCAGCCCATGCGTCAATGCAAGAAGAGCGCCCTTTTCGACGTCGAGCACCCGGCGGTCGCCGAGCCACGAGTCGGTCGAGAGCGAGACATCCATCAGAACCGCGAGGGAAAGGTCGCGCGCCGCCGGCCGCGCGCTTGTGAACACGCGATCGGTTCCTGCCTCGCCCGCGCGGCGGTCGGCGATGTCGCGAACCAGCATTGACAGGTCGAGCTCGTCGCCATCGGGCTGGGCGTGAACCACCTGGCGGCGCGGCCGCAACGCCTCGAACTGCCGACGGACCTGACGCACATTACGCTGCGTCACCAGGTCGGCTTTCCATTGCTCGCCTTCCTCCGTCGCCGGCACTGCGATCACCCGACAATAATCCGGCCGGTAGATCTGCCGCTTCCAATCCCATTCCGGATAGGTCAGCGCTGCAACGAAAGCCGCTCCGTCGGCATCGCGCGGCGCCAGATCGAGGTCCAGCTTCAGCCGTGTCGCCGGTCGCTTCTTGTTCGACCCGATCGTCAGTTCCGGCGTATCCTCCGCGGCCTGCCGCGCGGAATCCTCATCGTCATCCTCAACTTCGCGGTTCACATTGATCATTTCGGCGATGCTGAAGATCGTCTCGAACCGGTGCAGCATCAACGGATCGCCGCGGTCGCTGCGATCCGTCGATTTGCGGACGGCGGTCCGCCGCTTGGCATCGACCGAAATCGCGTCGCCGCCGGGATCGTCGGCCTCCGCGCCGGCCAGGCCTTGCACGTCAGACATGACCTCGCCCCACATCGGAACCGGCAGCCAGGTCTGGTATCCGCGGGGCGCGATCAGGGTATCCAGATCTGTTTCACCTAGGGCGGCGGACATGAGGGAACCTGCACTCGATGCACCGGCTCCGCCCAGCAGGCTGACGATAGCGGCCTCGAGCTCCGCCTCTGCCTGCGGGAGCTTTCGGCTCGGCCGCACCTGCAGCGTCGCCGCCTGCAGCCGGGCATAGATCGGCGCCAGGCCCGGCCAAGCCGCAAGGGCCAGACGGGTGGTTCGCGCAGCCGCGCGAAGACGTCGGATGTCGTTGCGCAGCAGGTCGTCGTCACGGATGGGGACAACGACGTGCGCGAACCATGCTGCCAGCCACTCGTAGAGCGCCTCGTTGTCGCGGGCATCCGGAAACACATCGATCGTCGCCGGCAGCCGCAGCGAACTCTCGTCCAGAACCGGGCGTTCGAGCGTCTCGGTGCCGAGTCCCAGCGCCTGCCGGAAATTCAACCGGTGACGCGAATGGGTCGCCGCGCCCGCGACGATGCGGATGGCGCCGTCGCCGCCGCAGGCCCGGAACAGAAGCCCGAGCCGGACCCGCATACTGTCGAGCGACACTGCGGCTTCCGGATGGCTAGGATAGCTGTGGGACGAGCCGACCAAGCGATGCCAATACTTCCCGATCATCTCTTCGGGTTCGAAGAGCGACATGCGGGCTACCCCAGCGCGATCTGCGCAACACGCCTCAGCCCGTCGAGAATCTCGGGATCGTCGGAAAGCGGCTCGATGAGCGCGACGCGCATCGCCGTATCATAATCGACGCCGTCGCGGATCAAGATCGCGCAATAGACGACGAGCCGCGTCGAGGCGCCCTCCTCGATGTCCAGGCCCTTCAGGCCGCGCAGGGCCTGCGCCACCTTGACGAGTGGCACGCATCGGTCCTGTGGCAGCCCGCTTTCGCGCGCGACGATGACGGCCTCCGCGTCCAGCGATGGAAAGCCGAACTCCATCGACAGAAAGCGCTGGCGCGTGCTCGGCTTCAGGCTCTTGAGGACATTCTGATAGCCCGGATTATAGGACGCCACGAGCATGAATTCGGGCGGCGCCTGGATCAACTCGCCGGTGCGTTCCAGCGGCAGTGCACGACGATCGTCGGTCAGGGGATGAAGCACGACCGTCACGTCCTTGCGAGCTTCGACGATTTCGTCGAGGTAGCAGATTGCACCCTCGCGAACGGCGCGCGTCAGGGGCCCGTCCACCCAGACAGTATCGCCGCCCTTGAGAAGATAGCGACCGGTCAGGTCGGCGGCCGTCAGATCGTCGTGGCACGACACGGTATAGAACGGCCGGCCCAGCCGCGCCGCCATGTGCGCGACGAAGCGCGTCTTGCCGCAGCCTGTGGGGCCCTTCAACAGGACCGGGAGCTGGTTGCGGTAGGCGTGCGCAAAGATCTCGCATTCCGACCCGGTCGACGCATAAAACGGCAGGTCCGGCACAACCGGAGCAACATTGATGCTCTTCAACATAGCTATCCGCTCCGGTTGCAAGACTGGGTGTGGCTCGCCCGGTTCACTCGGCGGGCTGCGGCTGCAACGTCAAATGCGCCGGTCGTTCCTCTTTCACCGGCCCGAACACCGAGTAGATGAACAGCAATCCAGAGATCACGACAAACAGGCCTGAGCCGAGCCGCATCCAGTAGAACAACACAAGCTGATCCTGCACCTCCATGTAGCTCAGGCCCATGACGCGCTGCAGGTGAACCTGAACCACCCCGGCGAAGGTCAGGGTAAAGGTCATGAACGCCATGCCGGATGTCATCATCCAGAAGCTCCACATGTTGAGCACCTGATTGTAGGGCTGACGCTTGCGCAGATAGGGCATGGCGTAAGTGATGATCGCCAGGTTCAGCATCACATAGGCACCGAAGAAGGCGAGATGCCCATGGGCCGCGGTGATCTGGGTGCCGTGGCTGTAGCGATTGACGAAGGACAGCGTGTGCATGAAGCCCCAGACGCCCGCGCCGAAGAATGCGCCGACCGTGCAGCCGAGCGACCACAGCATGGCCGCCTTGTTCGGATGGTCGCGACGCCCCTTCCACACCATGGTGAAGGCAAAGATCACCATGGCGAAGAACGGCGCGACCTCCAGGGCAGAGAAGATACTGCCGATCCACTGCCAGTAGCCGGGCGCACCGATCCAGTAGTAGTGATGGCCGGTGCCGAGCAGCCCGGAGAACAGGGCCAGGCCGACGATGGCATAAAGCCACTTCTCGATCACCTCGCGATCGACTCCCGTCATCTTGATCATCAGGAAGGCGAGGATCGACGCCATCACCAATTCCCACACGCCTTCGACCCAGAGATGGACGACATACCACCAGTAGATCTTGTCGAGCGCGATGTTCGCCGGGTTAAAGAACGAGAACAGCCAGAACACGGCGATGCCCCACATGCCGAGCAGCAGTACGTTGCCGATGGCGGTCTTGCGCCCCTTCATGATGGTCATCGAGATATTGTAGAGGAAGATCAGCGCGACAACGACGATCGCACCCTTGATCCACATGGGCTGCTCAAGAAATTCCCGGCCCTCGTGGATGCGAAAGACGTAGCCCACCACGGCCGCGAGCGCTCCGAACATGAACAGGCCGAGCTGGATGTAGGCCAGCAGCGGGCTTTCGATCTCCCGCTCGGCTTCTTCGGGAACCAGGTAATAGCCCGCTCCGAAAAAGCCCATCAGCAACCAGACGATCAACGCGTTGGTGTGGATCATGCGCAGGATGTTGAAGGGCAAGATCTCGGACAGGAAGTTCGGCAGCACATAGACTGTGCCGGCGACCACGCCAACGAGGATCTGAACGCCGAACAGCAACATGGCACAGGCAAAGTAGGCAAAGGCAACCCTTTGCGACGCATATTTCATTTGATCGACTCCTCAGCCGGCGTTATTGGGCGGCCAGCCCTGCGTTTTGACGCGACTCGTGAATTCCAGGAAATCGATGAGATCATTCACGTCCTGGTCGTTCAGATGGAAGTCCGGCATTTGCCGGCGCCCATCGACGCCGCTCGGTTGCGATCGCATCCAGGCGATCAGTCCCTCGCGGGCGCTCTTCGGATCGTCGCGACCACCATAGCGCACCCAAACATTGCCAAGCTCCGGCGCAAAATAGGCTCCCTCGCCGAGCAACGTATGGCAGTTGATGCAGGCATGCTGCTCCCAGACGTGCTTTCCGCGCTTGACACCATCAGTCAGCGTCGTTTCGTCGGTGCTCGTCGTGCGAATGTAATAATGCGTGTGCGCGGTCAAGCCGATGAACACGACGAAGAAGAAGATCGAGCCCCCGTAAAAGATGTTGCGGGCGGCCGCCTTGGTAAATCTGTCGCTCATCCGATGTCGGCCCCCGGCCTGAATTGGGTCTTACGCGCGGCACCCACAAGTCAATCATCGGCCGCCGAGTGCGTATGTCCTAAACGGCTCACCGGCGCGCTCTTTGTGCTAGAACAAACAGAGGGACGAAAGCCAGGTTATTCTGCGATGCAACATTCTACGTCGCCCGGGCCGTTTCGCGCTTCCCGGGAATTTCGAACGGAGAGACGCTTGAACAACGGCCTGAACGATGATCCGCAAACCGCCGGAGCCGACTGGGGGAGCTTCTCCAGCCTGCCGGGCAATCCCATGATGTGGATTCTCATTCTTGGCGAGTTGGCCGTGTTTGGCGCTCTGCTGGTTGGTTTTTCAGTGGCTCGCGTGCTCGACCCGGAGACCTTCAATCAGTCGCAAGCCCATCTTCACCGGCTGCTTGCGGGTGTGAATACGCTTGTCTTGGTGACCAGCGGGTTCATGGTGGCAATCGCAGTCCTTCTGCGGCGGCGCGGCGGGAGCGCCAGACTTCCCCTGCTCGCTGGCATGGCACTGGGTATGGTCTTCCTCGCCATCAAGGGCGTTGAATATGCCGACCTTTTTCATGCCGGCTTCGGAATCGAAACCAACACCTTCTTTCGCCTTTACTTTCTCATCACCGGCTTTCACGCCCTGCACATCGCGCTCGGTCTCGTGATCATTGGCATCGTCTGCTTTGCAGACAGCGTCGAAAACATCGAGACGGGGGCCGCCTTCTGGCACATGCTCGATGCGGTCTGGGTGCTGATCTATCCCATCGTCTACTTGTTGCGCTGATCATGGCAACTCTGGTCAGGGCCTGGATCTTGCTCGTCATGCTGACGCTGGCTGCCATGTGGGCCGGCGCGGCACAGAACCTTCCTTTTCCTGCCCTTGTCCAGGTCGGCATCATCATCATCGTATCCGGACTCAAGGCTTCTACGATCCTCAGCTATTTTCTGGGTTTACGGTCTGCATCGCCAGGCTGGCGCATGCTGTTTTCGATTTATCTTGTCGTGCTCGGCGGCGCGATCATCGCGACTTATGCCGTCGGCTGCTCGCTCGCCGGCCGATGCGCGATCTTATCCGTGGACAAGATGCATGAATGAAATGCAACTCGGGTTGGTGCTTTCAGCACCAACGATTCTGGTGTTCATCGCTTTCATGTACCGGCAGCGAGCCATTCCACTTGCCGGTGCAATCGCAGCCGCCTTCATGACAATCGTCATCGCCACTGTGCTCTTTGTCGAGCAATGACGGCAGACAAGAACGCACGGAGGCACTTGCGACTTGCGCAATGGCTCCACCTTCCTCTTAAAGGTTCGCGCTCCCGGCCGTTCGACTTCTGATCGCCTGACGCCGAAACGGACCAGCAGAGCAGGCGCCATCGGCTTTCCGCGCTTGCCCGGCACGCCGGCAAGAACACGGACGTTCAGAACATCATCCAGGGCATGCCGGAGAAAGGAGTCTTCAAACTACGGCAACGCCTGGATCGAAAACACAGATCGCGAGATATCGAAGATCCCCGCATGCCACTTCGAATGAGCAATTACCTCTCAGATCGGCGTGCACAAGGGCACGTTGATTTGGGAGGCGCAACGCTTGTCAGAAGAGGGATTGGTCCCGCTAGCCGCGATGTCCCGCTGCAAGCGGCTCGCGCGCCTTGCACTTATTGCACCAGGTTCTTGCGCTCCCCCGGCGTCAAACGATCGATGGTGGCACGATCGAGCTGACCAGCGCTGACGGAGGGCACGAACGTACCAATGACGGGAGACGATCGCAGACCTTGCGCCACCTCGCCATCGACCAGCGCAGCCATCTTCGATTTGTCCGCAAATTCGACGAGGGCTTCGGTTAACGGCATAGCGGGCATATCGAAACGCATTTCTGCCGACGGAGATTCGACCGCATGGACGTCAAGTCGGCAGGTTGAGCGAAAAGCGGAGGTTGAGCGGCTGCAGCATGTCGACCGGCGGGCTCTGTCCGACGCTGCCGCGCATCAGGATCGCCTGCAGATCGCCGTTCGCCGTGCTGTCCGGAAGCGCCGGGAATGCAATGCGTGCGACGGTGCCGTCAGCGTTAAGCCATGCGCGCACGATCAACGAAGCCGGTGCACCATCCGGCTTCACTTGGGATTGCGTCAGCCAGGCGCGGAACCGATTCGCGATCGGCTCATCGGCAGCAATGTGTTCCTCGAAGCGCTGCTTGACCAGGAGCGAGAAATTTCTCCACGCCGCCGGCGCTGAATCCGGGCTGCGAAAGTCGGCGCTTTGTGCGCGGACCTCGCCGACGTTGCCCTGCAACGAGACCACCCCGAACATCACGGCGATTGCACGCGGCGTGCGCAACGCGGCCGACACCCATTTTTGAAGCGACATCATGAACTCCTGTTCTGTCCTGCGATCGCGGTCGCCAACTCTCAGCGGCGCACCCCAGGAGGCGACATCGACGGCGGCCGAAACGGGACTACCGAAACGCCGTAGTTACGTCCGTATTGCTGCTGCACGCCCGGCAGGTTGACAATGCCGAGTTTGGTATCCGATGATTTTGCGTCGAGCGGCGCAATATTGGTGATCGGATTGGCGCGATCGGCTTCTCGCTTAAGTTGCTGGTTGAGACAGCCAAAACTCTTGGCGCCACCGATCTCAACTTCCACGCAGCGCTCGCGCGGCATCGCCGGCGGCGACTGGCCACCGATGATGAACTCGGGTTTTTCCGGAGCGGGCTGCTGGGCAGCAGCCGGCATCGCGAGCACGGAGAGCGCCATCGTCATCAAAGCCATATTCTTCATCGCTCCCCCCACGACCGCTACTTCCCCGCCATTCGCGGACCGCCGACCTGCGTGACTACCTGAGTCAGCCGGTTATTAAGCGCGGCAAAATCGATCCGCCCGGCGCTGCCGAATGCGAAGCACTTCTTGCGGCACGATGTTGCAATGCCGCTACCGCCGCCGGGCGTCCCAAAGGTCGCTACCGGAACGGCGCCTGTGACGCGATAACCCATCGCTGCCAGCCGGCTGCGCGCACGCAAGCAGTACTCGACTGACAGATGCGAAAACCGTGTCTCGCCGTGGCCGGCGCGATATTTCATCAGCGCAGTGCAAAGATCGCCGCCTGCCCGGTTCCACGCCTGCGCGAGATAATTTACGCCCAGCCGGATATTCGTCTCGGGCGCGGCCAGTTCAGCCAGGGTGCCTGAAAAGCCCATCATGCGCGCGGTCGGCGGCATCACCTGCATCAAGCCGACCTCGCCGTCACCACCGATACGGTTTGGATTGTAGCCGCTCTCGACACCCATCACCGCGTCCGCCACGTCGGCTGGCAGCGTGGTGCCACGCACCTCGCGCTCGATCAGCATGCGATAAGTCGCGCGGCTGTCCGTGCTTCGCACAAGGGACTGCAGAACCGGAGGCGGAGCGCGCTCGACCGCCACGGCGCCGCTTGTAGCTACCGTTGCTGGGACATCGACTGGTTCGGCCTGCGCCAGCTCAGACGCCAACGCACCCATCACGAGACTCACCGCTGCGGCCTGCCAACGAACGGCGATCGCCGCCCTGCCAGCATCACGGAGGGAATTGTTGACCGGCCGATGGCGCATCGGATCACCTTACTGTCAGGCGACCGGCTCGACGATATTATCGGCGTTCTTGGGAACGACAGCCGGCTGCTCCACGGGCTTGGTGTCAGCGGGCAAGGCGTCGGTTCCGTCGGCCGGGCCGAGCTTCTGCAATTCCTCACGCAGATAGGGCAGCAGCGCCTGCACCAGGTGATCCCACAGTTCGACCTGGGCACGAACGAAGGTCGGCATCACGCCGCCGACCAGCGAGACGTCCATGGTCAGTACCACCAGGCCGGGCACCAGCTGCAGCCGGCCGAAGCGACGCATGGTGTTCCAGCGATTGACAACCTCGAGAGGCAGGTCGCCCTCGATTTTCAGCCACGCGCTGAAGGCCAGATCTGCGAAGCCGCCCGCGAAATCCGCCAGGCGATTGCCGGGTCGAATATCGAACGCCAGGCCGGCAGTGGAGGAGCGCAGGAAGGACGCCTCCTCGCCGGGCTGGGAGACCAGCTCGACGCGATAGCCGAACTGCTGCAACTGGTCGCGCAGGGAATCGAGGGTGAAGCCGTTGATTACTGGGGCGGTCATGGCTGGTGGCCTTTCGTTCGACATGGGCGTTAGTTGCCGAGCAGTTTCGAAAGCGCCAGCTCGTTCAGGACCGGCGGCTTCTGCTTGAGCATTTCGGCAAGGTAGGCGCGGCGCAGCGCGGCTGCGCGTTCGGCGCGGATCTGCCTGACAAGCTGCTCTCGCAGTTCGGGCAATGTCCGGGTGTAAGACGGCTTGGTGTCGACCAGTTTGAGGATGTGCCAGCCATCGTCGAGTGAGATCGGTTCGCTCACGGCGCCCTTGCTGAGACCGGCCACCTGTGCGCGGATTTCCGGACGGATCTGGTCTTCAGGAAGCAGGCCAAGGTCACCGCCGCGCTCCGCGTTTTCCGAGGGAGTGCTGTCGGTTCGGGCGATCGCCGCGAAGTCG
Source organism: Tardiphaga sp. (assembly GCA_036561845.1). Lineage (GTDB taxonomy): Bacteria > Pseudomonadota > Alphaproteobacteria > Rhizobiales > Xanthobacteraceae > Tardiphaga. The sequence goes on from DATCUS010000217.1 coordinate 29,091, forward strand.
GCACCGACCGCTTTCAGCTTGCGCGCCACGTCGTCGATTTTCTTCTTTGCCGCGTCGACCGCGGCCTTGTCGGCAGTCTTGGCGACCGCAATGTAGATCTGCGACAACTGATATTGGCGTGGCACGAGGAACGAAGCGCGGTTGGCGTCGTAGATCTTCTGGATCTCATCGTCGCTGGGAAAGCCGGCCGGCGGCATCGAGACGGATTGCAGGTAGAGTTCGACGAGGGCGCTTTCGCGCACCTTCTCGAGCTGTACGGCAACGCCGGGTTGCTGGTCCCATTTTTTGGCAGCCACCTCCTGTAACACCAGGCGGTTGGCGAGAAGGAGCCGCACGGCCTGGCTCAGCGAGGCCGGATCCTGCGCCAGCATCGCCTGCTCGCGCGGGCCGAGGGCAGCGATGTAAGAGCGCAGATCGTCAGCGGTAACGTCGCTGTTGCCAACCCTGGCGATCACCTCGTCGCTGGACTTGTCGGTTCCGACGGTCGGAGCAGCCGCGTGCGGCGCCGGCGCGGCGGG
>DATCUS010000218.1:0-7736 GCA_036561845.1 Tardiphaga sp.
CGCGACCGCTGCGCGTGGAGCGGCTGGCGGCGGTCGCGGCGATGAGCCCGTCGTCGTTCCATCAGCATTTTCGCAGCGTCACCTCGCTGTCGCCGCTGCAGTTCCAGAAGCAGTTGCGTCTCATCGAGGCGCGGCGGCTGATGATGTCCGAGGGCCTGTCGGCGGGCAGTGCGGCCTTTGCGGTGGGCTACGAGAGCGTGCCGCAGTTCACCCGCGAGTACGGCCGGATGTTCGGCCTGCCGCCGGCGAAGGACACCGAAGCGGCGAGGGTGGCGGCGGAGACTGCGGCCTGAACCGTCCGCCTGATGTGGCTTGCAAACATAAGGGCGCCCCGCAAAGCGGAGCGCCCTTCGTTGTCGCGGTCTGCTGCAGGCTTATTTCGGCTGCGGCACAATGCGGAGATAAGGCTTCGGCTCTTTCCATCCGTTAGGATAGATGGTCTTGGCCTCGTCGTTGGTCACCGAGCCGGCGATGATGACGTCGTCACCCTGCTGCCAGTCGGCCGGCGTCGCGACGCGGTGCTTGGCGGTCATCTGCAGCGAGTCGATGACCCGCAGGATTTCCTGGAAGTTGCGGCCGGTGGTCATCGGGTAGACCAGCACCAGCTTGATCTTCTTGTCCGGGCCGATCACGAACACGTTGCGCACGGTCTGGTTATCGGCGGCAGTGCGGACGTTGGCGTCGCCGGAGACCGCGGCCGGCAGCATGCCGTACAGCTTGGAGACGTTGTAGTCGGTGTCGCCGATCATCGGGAAGGTCGGCTCGTAGCCCTGCGTCTCCTTGATGTCGTCGACCCAAAGCGTGTGCTTGGTGACCGGATCGACGCTGAGCCCGATCAGCTTGACGCCGCGCTTGTCGAACTCCGGCTGCAGCTTCGCCAGCGCGCCGAGCTCGGTGGTGCAGACCGGGGTGAAGTCTTTCGGATGCGAGAACAGCAGCGCCCAGCTGTTGCCGATCCAGTCATGGAAATGGATGCGCCCGGCGGTGGTCTCGGCCTCGAAATCCGGTGCCACGGCGCCAATCTGGAGTGTCATGTCTCGCCCTCATGTCGTTCTAGTCACAGCTGAAATCACCGGCACTATACGGGGCAGGGGCGGCAAAGGGAACCGGCTCGCGAAAAGGACAAGATCCTTCTCCGGCTGCGCGCCGGATCACCATCTTTTGTTTGCTGCGGCGCTGCTGCGGCGAAAAAAATCACGCCCTGCGGCAAATCGGCAGTGCCGCGATATTGCCGCTTGCGCGGCCCAATCCCGCCCGACGGGGTTGCGAAAGACCTGAACCGAGCAGCCCCCCGCTACGACAAATAACGACCTGTTTACAACGGGGCGACTACGGGACCGATTATTAACCGAGCGTTAAGACCCGCATGAAAATGCTGGGGTTCAGAATGAAAAGACCATGAGAGAGAATGAAATGTCGACCGCAGCCCCAGCCGAACAGATCGGCGCCATCGAGACCTCCGGCATCCTGGACCGCATCACGGCGGCGCGAGCCCTCGCGGTCGTGCGCGACGGGGTGATCACCGGCGAGGGACCGACCACCCGGGGCCGCATCCATTTTTCCCGCGCGCTGGACGCCGATGACGCCGCCTGGTGCGCGCGCATCCTGACCGCCGCGGGCGTTGCCAACCAGCCGGTCAGCCGCGCCGAGGCCGAGACGCTGTTCGAGATCAACGATGCCGCCGCCGATCGCAGCGACGACGGCCGGTTCGACGATCTGTTCGCCAAGGCCGTGGTGCATCATGCCGCTGCGGCGTCCGGCCTGCCGGTGCCATCGCGCGCGGTGGCGCTGTCGCCCGACACCTCGATCGACAGCTGGGCGCCGACCCGCGCCATCGGCGTCAACATCGAAGTGCTGGAATGGATCGCCAGCCAGATGCGCGGCAAGCGCCGCAGCAACCGCACCTTGATGACGCTGGTCGCCACCATCGTCGGCGCCGCCACCATGCCGCTGGCCTTGCCCAACATGTTCGACCTCGGCGTTTAAGCCGGACGCACGGGATTGAATCGAAAAACGGCGGGGATTTTCCCCGCCGTTTTTTCAGCAGGCGCATCGAGCTGAAATCGTCCTCGCCACAAGGTTTTCCTCATCCTGAGGAGCGGTCGTCTTCGACCGCGTCTCGAAGGATGCGCAACACAGCTCATGGTTCGAGACGCGCGCCAAGTGGCGCGCTCCTCACCATGAGGGCGGCAATATCCGCAGCGCCGCCGAAGCGGGGCTATTTCCCCGCCGTTTTCTGTTTGCCGGCGTCGAGGCCGACGGTGCGGCCGGGGAAACCGGCGACATCGAAGTAGCGCTGCTTGCCGACGCGCTGCAGTTGCAGCACCGTGCGCAGGCCCTGTTCGTCGGGCTTTGAACTGATGGTGTCCTTCAAGGCGCGCGGCGCCGCGCCGTTGACCAGGGCCTCGGTCATGACGCGACCGATCAGATTGCCGTTCGCCTTCCTTTTGAGGCCGAGCAGCTTGGCCGCGGTGATGCCGACGTCGGCGTTGCTGACCGGCAGCGTATCGACGTGGCCGGTCTTGAAGTCCGGTCCGATGGCCGCCATGAAGTTCATGGTGTCGCCGCGCCCGAAGCTGCCATGCATGCCCTGGCCCTGACGCAGCACGGTGTCGGCCACCTCCACTGAACAATTGGTGGGGACGTCGCAGCCGGTCGCATAGGAGCGGAAGCTGACGGCGATGGCCGGATGTGGCGTCACCGCCTTGCCGGACAGGTTGATCGCCGACATCGGCAACGCGCCGGGGAAGGAGCCCAGCGAGTCATCGACGAAGATGCCGCTGACATAGTCCTGCGCCAGCAGCGCCTTCACGGTACGCGCCGCAAGTGCCTTGTCCTTGGTCGGCAGGTAGATCAGGTTGGAGCCGCCATTGGTGGCGACGATCAGTTCCGGCTTGGCCGGGTCCTTGCCGAGCAGCGCGTTGCCGGCCTTCGGATAATCATTGTCGGCGACGGCCGCGTTCTTGTTGTTGGGGTCGAACAGCGGCAGGTCGAGCGCCTTCGAAAGATCGATGGCGAAGAAGCCCAGCGGCAGGAAGCCCGCGGGGGTGTCGGGGTAGCTGCCCTTGATCGTCGTCGAGGTCTTGCTCTCCTTGGAGATCGTCGAGAAGCCGTGGTCGGCGGACACGATGATGTTGGTCGACGCGGCCAGGCCGAGATCGTCGAGCGCCTTGCGCAACTGCGCCAGGTTGTTGTCGGTGTTCCTGATGGCGGCCATCGAGGTCGGGCCGTTGATGCCCGGCGTCACGGTGTTGAGGCTGTCGCCGGTGTTGTGCTGGCTGCCGTCGGGATCGCGCGCCCAGAACACCAGCACGAACGGCTTGTTGCGCGCCTTGAACATCGGCAGCACCACCTTGGTGGCGACGTCGGCCATATAGCCCTGCTGCGCGATGTTGGCCACCACGGTGCCTGGCGTCTTGGCGTCGCCGGCCTTGCCGTTGTCGCCGCGCGACGGCGTCGCCAGCGGCAGGGAGGCTGCGGTCAGCGCCGCCTTGATCTCGTCGGATAGGGGAATGCCGATCAGCTTGCCGTCCTTGTCGACGGCGCCGGTCTGGTCGTCGAGGATGATGCTCTTGGTGCCGCTGCGTTCGGTATGGTCGAACACCAGGGTCGGGCCGACCTTGCCGATCGCCGCGGTGCTGAAGCCGGCATTGCGCGCGGCCTTCAGCAGCGTTTCCTCGTTCAGATAGTCGCCGTTGAACTGCTCGTCGAGGTCGCCGAGCACCTGGTCGTGCTCGATGAACGGGACCACGCTGCCGTTCTGCACCGCCGTGGGGTGACCGGTGTAGATCGAATTGCTGAAGGTGCCGGTGTCGCCGAGATAATGACCGGTGGCCATGCCCGAGGCATTGGCCATGGTGAAGGTCGGAAACAGTGAATGCGAATTCTTGAAATTGACCCCCTTGTCGCGCAGCGCGGCCATGGCCGGCGCGGTTTCCGGGGTCACCTTGAGGGCCCGCAGGCCGTCCGGGACGAACAAAATCAGGTTGCGGGGAGGGCTGTTTTGGGCGAAAGCCGTGCTGACGGAAAGGGCGGTGAGCCCAACGGACAAGATTGCGATGACGCAGCGCATGGAAATCCCCTTTCGAACCGGTTGCGGCCGTACCGGCCATCGTCCCTCTGTAGTTTTTCTGTGCGTCAGAATTGTTACAGCCGCGTCCAAATGCCACATTGCGCCGCCGGCCCGCTCGGCCGGACCCCGCCCCAAGGTTGCAAGTAACAGCACATGTTCAAACGTATTCTGATCGCCAATCGCGGCGAGATCGCCTGCCGCATCATCAAGTCGGCCCGCCGCATGGGCATCCAGACCGTCGCCGTCTATTCCGAGGCCGACCGCGATGCGCTGCACGTGGAGATGGCCGACGATGCCGTCCTGATCGGGCCGCCGGCCGCGTCGGAGAGCTATCTGCTGATCGAGAAGATCATCGAGGCCTGCAAGAAGTCCGGCGCCGAAGCCGTGCACCCCGGCTACGGCTTCCTGTCGGAGCGCGAATCGTTCCCGCGCGCGCTGGAAGCCGCCGGCCTCGTTTTCATCGGTCCCAATCCCGGCGCCATCGCCGCGATGGGCGACAAGATCGAATCCAAGAAGGCCGCGGCCAAGGCCGACGTCTCCACCGTGCCCGGCCATCTCGGCGTCATCACCGACGGCAGGCACGCGGTGAAGATCGCTGACGCGATCGGCTACCCCGTGATGATCAAGGCCTCGGCCGGCGGCGGCGGCAAGGGCATGCGGATCGCCTATTCGACCTCGGAAGTCGAGGAGGGCTTTGGCCTGGCGACGGCGGAAGCCAAATCGTCGTTCGGCGACGACCGCGTCTTCATCGAGAAGTTCATCGTCGATCCCCGCCACATCGAGATCCAGATCCTCGGCGACAAGCACGGCAACGTCATCTATCTCGGCGAGCGCGAATGCTCGATCCAGCGCCGCAACCAGAAGGTCATCGAGGAGGCGCCGAGCCCGCTGCTCGACGAGACCACGCGGCGCAGGATGGGCGAGCAGGCGGTGGCGCTGGCCAAGGCGGTGAATTACGATTCCGCCGGCACCGTGGAGTTCGTCGCCGCCCAGGACAAGAGCTTCTACTTCCTCGAGATGAACACGCGGCTGCAGGTCGAGCATCCGGTCACCGAACTGATCACCGGCGTCGATCTGGTCGAGCAGATGATCCGCGTCGCCGCCGGCGAGAAGCTGCAGCTTCAGCAGAAGGACGTCACGCTGACCGGCTGGGCCGTGGAATCCCGCGTCTATGCCGAGGATCCGTTCCGCAATTTCCTGCCCTCGATCGGCCGCCTCGTGAAGTATCGTCCGCCTGCCGAAAGCAGCGTCGACGGCATCACCGTGCGCAACGACACCGGCGTCCAGGAGGGCGGCGAGATCTCGATCTATTACGATCCGATGATCGCCAAGCTGGTCACCCATGCGCCGTCGCGCGCCGCGGCCATCGAGGCGCAGTCGCATGCGCTCGACGCCTTCTATATCGACGGCATCCGCCACAACATTCCGTTCCTGTCGGCGCTGATGAGCCATCCGCGCTGGCGCGAGGGCAATCTGTCCACCGGCTTCATCGCCGAGGAATTCCCCAAGGGATTCGCCGCGCGACCGCCGGAAGGCGAGGTGGCGCGCCGCATCGCGGCCGTGGCCGCGGCCATCGACCACGTGATCGGCGAGCGCAAGCGGCAGATCTCCGGTCAGCTCACGGGCCGTGCCGTGACCCGGGCCGGCCGTCGTGCGGTGTGGCTGGAGCGCGACGAGATCGCGCTCGACGTGGCACGCGACGGCGAGGGTGTGGCGGTGCGTTTCGTCGCGGCCGACGGCAATGTCGGCACCGCGCACACGCTGCTGTCGCCGTGGACGCCGGGCAATCCGGTCTGGGAAGGCACCATCGATGGCCACGCGGTGGCCATGCAGGTACGGCCGATTCCCAACGGCATCCGCCTTGCGCACCAGGGCTATGAAGTTGCTGTGCAGGTGTTCACCGAGGCCGAGGCCGTTGCCGCGCGGCTGATGCCGGTTGGCGTCGTCGCCGACACCGGCAAGAAGCTGCTGTGCCCGATGCCCGGCCTCGTGGTGTCGATCGCCGTGACAGAAGGTCAGGACGTCAAGGCCGGCGAGACGCTGGCGGTGGTGGAGGCGATGAAGATGCAGAACGTGCTGCGCGCCGAACGCGACGGCATCGTCAAGAAGATCCACGCCGTGGCCGGCGCCACACTGGCCGTCGACGCGCTGATTCTCGAATTCGCATGACGTTCCGCACCCGCCGCGCCGCTTTGCGGGAGATCCTCGCCGGCGACAAATGCCTGCGGCCCGGCTCGGTCTACGACGCGATCTCGCTGCGCATCGCCGAGGACATCGGCTTCGAGGTCGGCATGTTCGGCGGCTCGGCGGCCTCGCTGGCGGTGCTCGGCGATCCCGACATCGCGCTGATCACGCTCAGCGAACTGGCCGAGCAGATGCGCCGGATGGCGCGTGCCGGCACGCTGCCGGTGCTGGTCGATGCCGATCACGGCTACGGCAATGCGCTGAACGTGCGCCGCACCGTGCAGGAGCTGGAAATGGCGGGTGCGGCGGGCCTGACCATCGAGGATACGCTGCTGCCGCAGGCTTTTGGCGAGGCGAGGCCGCAACTGATCTCGCATGAGGAGGGCGTCGGCAAGATCAGGGCGGCGCTGCAGGCGCGCGGCGATTCCTCGCTGGTGATCGTCGGCCGCACTGCTGCTGCATCGATCACGTCGGTCGACGATGCCATTGTCCGGGCGCGCGCCTATCAGGCCGAAGGCGTCGATGCGCTGATGTTCACCGGCGTGAAGACGCGGGCCGAGCTCGAAGCGATCAGTGCCGCGACAACGCTGCCGATCGTGCTCGGCGGGCCGACCGGGGAGATGGCCGACTGGGAATTTCTTGGGCTCCAGCGCGTGCGCATCGCGGTACAGGGCCACGCGCCGATCGCCGCCGCGACCCAGGCGGTGTTCGCGACCCTCAAGGCGATCCGCGACGACGCTGCGCCGAAGGACTTGCCGGGTCTGGCGTCAGCGGATTTGATGGACTGGGTGACGCGCGCGGCCCTCGTCAAACAGCGCAGCGCGGATGTGCTCGGACTGAAGAAATAGATGGTTGAGACGATCCGTCAGGTGACGATCCGCGGCCGGGTCCAGGGCGTCGGCTACCGCGCCTGGCTGGAATACACCGCCGAAGGCCTCGGCCTCGACGGCTGGGTGCGCAACCGCCGCGACGGCAGCGTCGAGGCGCTGCTGGCCGGCCCGGAGCGGGTGGTCGGCGAGATGATCGCGCTGTGCCGGCAGGGGCCGTCAGCGGCGCGGGTCGACAACGTGATCGACGAGGAGGGGCATCCCGATGCGCTGAACCTGCGTGCGCGCGGCGAACGCTTTTCGGTGCTGCCGACGTTGTGATCTGTCGCCATCAGCCTCTTGACAATAATCCTTCGATAGACTTATAGTCTCTTTGTCCTGCTCGACGAGGGGCGCTGTCATGAGGCGTCTTGGTAGCGGAGCCGGATGCGGTGTCCCGCGCGTGTGCCTCGCAAGCACGCCCCGGGAGGCTGGGGTCGCCGTCCGGGCCCACTACGGGGCTCTGCCGCTTTGTGCCGGCTGGACGGGGACAGGCAACGGCGGGAAACCGCCGGGAGGGCGGGCCGAGGCCCGACCGCGCCGAGTCCCCGGAAGAACGGTCCCCTTGCCAGAAACCCCGCGGTGGCGCGCCCGCAGGCGCCGCGATCCGCAGC
>DATCUS010000219.1:0-8181 GCA_036561845.1 Tardiphaga sp.
CGCCGTCCCGTGGCAGTCACTGCGCAACCGGTTGCTGCGAGCGTGCCCGGCTCGCTGACGGTGCTGACCGCCCAACAGGCGCTGCGCGAGATCCAGCAGACCCCGGGCGGCGTTGCGCTGGTCACAGCGGATGCATGGAAGAACTCGACCGTCGGCAACACCATCAAGGACATCCTTGACTACGTGCCCGGCGTGTTCGCGCAGCCCAAGTGGGGCGATGACACCCGCCTGTCGATTCGCGGCTCCAGCCTGTCGCGGAATTTCCATCTGCGCGGTGTCCAGCTCTACATGGACGGCATCCCGATCAACACCGCCGACGGCTATGGCGATTTCCAGGAGATCGATCCCTCGGCTTACAAATACGTCGAGGTCTACAAGGGCGGCAATGCGCTGCGCTTTGGCGCCAATTCGCTGGGCGGCGCGATCAATTTCGTCACGCCCACCGGCCGCGATCCGTTCCCCAACGGCGCCTCGCTGGATCTCGGTGCGTTCGGATATCGTCGGCTGCAGGCCAATGCCGGCGGCGCCAACGGTCCGTGGGATGGCTACATCACCGCATCGACGCAGGCCGCGGACGGTTTCCGCGACCACAGCGATGGCCACGCCACCCGTGTCAGCGGCAATATCGGCTACCAGTTCTCGCCGGACGCCGAGACCCGCTTCTATCTCAACGCCAATGAGGTGCGGCAGCGCATTCCCGGCAGTGTCACCAGGCAGTCGGCGCTGACCTCGCCGACCACGGCCGCCGCCGGCAATATCACGGGCGACCAGCAGCGCAACATCGATACCGTGCGCCTCGCCAACAAGACCACCTTGCGCTTCGACAATACCACGGTGGAATTCGGGGTGTTCGGCGTCGATCGTCACCTGGTGCATCCGATCTACCAATACCTCGACTATCACTACCAGGACTATGGTGGCTTCGCCAAAGCCACCGACGATCGCAACATCGGCGGTTTCCGCAACGTTCTTGTTGCCGGCGTCAACGTCGTCAATGGCGAGATCGACAACAAGCAATATGTCAATGTCGGCGGGCAGAAGGGCGCGTTGACCTCGTCGTCGCTCGACAAGTCGAAGAACACATCCGTCTATGTCGAGGATTCGTTCTATTTCCTGCCGACGGTCGCGGTCGTGGGCGGCACGCAATTCCTCCATGCGACGCGCAACCGGCAGGACCGCTTCCTGAGCGACGGCGACCAGTCCGGTTCGACGGAATTCAACCTGTGGAGCCCGAAGGGCGGCCTGTTGTGGGACATCGATCCGACCTGGCAGGCCTATGCCAATGTGTCGCGCAGCGCCGAGGTGCCGAGCTTCGGCGAAAGCGTGTCGGGCACCGGGAATCCGGTCATGCCCTTCACCAGCATCCGGCCGCAGCGGGCCACCACCTATGAAATCGGCACCCGCGGCAGGCGGCCCGACCTGACCTGGGAATTGGGCTTCTATCGCGCCAACATCACCGACGAATTGCAGTGCCTGTACAGCTCCAACGGCAGTTGCTCCGTCTCCAATGCCGATCGCACCATCCATCAGGGCATTGAAGCCGGCGTCGGCGCGACGATTTTCAAGGGCCTGTTCGACAATGGCCCTGCACCCGACAAGGTCTGGCTGAACCTCGCTTACACGCTCAACGATTTCCGCTTCGACAATGACGCCAGGTTCGGCAACAACGTCCTGCCCGGCGCGCCGCGGCATTATCTACGCGCCGAATTGCTCTACAAGCACGCCAACGGATTCTACGTCGGTCCCAACCTCGAATGGGTGCCGGAATCCTATTACGTCGACAGCGCCAACACGCTGAAGACCGAGCCTTATGCGATCTGGGGGCTCAAGGCGGGCGTCGACAATGGCGGCCCGATCTCGGCCTATGTCGAGGCGCGCAACATCGCCAACACGGCCTACATCGCCTCGGCGAGCATCATCGACCGCGCCAGCGCGACGTCGCCGCTGTTTGAGCCGGGCGCTGGCCGCGCAGTCTACGCCGGGGTGAAGTACCGGTGGTGATCGCGTTGCGGTGCCAGGTCTGATCGTCACCATCAGGCGGCGCCTGCGCGCCGCCTGATGCAGATCTCGACACATCGGGGCTGAACGGTCCCAGTCGACGAACTGCCGTCCTGGTCAGCGCGGCCGGTTGCCGGCACCACCGAGGCGCAGATAAGCACCACCCAGTTCATATGCTGCAGGTGCGAACTACAAGGCTATGATTTGCTGTAGACTTTTGAATTTTGTATACATATACAAAATTCATGAACCATCTTCCGATCGCCGCTCGGCCCTACCTGCGGGATGAAGTCTATGCCGCCCTCAAGCTGCTGTTGAGCGCGCGGGCGGTCGGCATTGATGTGCCGGTACGAGTGCGCGAGGAAGAACTGGCGGCGGAGCTTGGCGTCAGCCGGACGCCGGTGCGCGAGGCGATGCGCCGGCTGGAGCAGGAGGGACTAGTGTCGTTCCGGCCGCGCCGTGGCGCGCGGCTGATGCCGACCTCGCTGCCGGAGTATCTGGAGTGGCTGTCGATCCGCGAAATGCTCGAAGGGCTGGCAGCCCGCGAGGTCGCGGCCCATGGTGCGGCGGATGTCGCCGACCGGCTGCGTGCGGTGTTCGCCGGTTTCGACGAAGCCGGGGCGCTGGCGCGGCCGGCGGATTACGCCGAGGCCAACACGGCCTTTCATGCGTTGCTGATCCGCGAGAGCCGCAATTCGCTGCTCGACAAGACCTGGCAATCCTTCGGGCACCTGAAGATGTCCGGCTTGCGCTTCATCGAGCGGCTGAACCGCGGCGCGCAATCGTTTCACGAGCACTACGGCATCATCGACGCGATCGCGGCGCGCGATCCCGATCGGGCCGAGATGCTGGCGCGGTCCCACGTCCGCCTGTTGCGAGATCAGGCGAAGGCCTCGCTCACCGACTTCGACACCCTCAAGCAGAACGGAAAATCCGAATGATCTTTTTGACTTTTGCTGCCGCGGACGGATCGCATCTTGGTCTGCTCACCGGCGATGATGTCCTTGACCTCACCACGGCCTGGCCGAAGTCCGGCACCGTTGCCGCGCCGCGCCATGTCGGCGAGTTGGCCGAGGCCGGCGAGTCCGGGCTGGCGATCGTCCGCGATCTCGCTGCCGGCAAGCAGACCGGCCTGCTGGCGCGCGCGTCGCTGAAGCTGCTGGCGCCGATCCCGCGGCCGAAGAAGAACGTGTTCTGCGTCGGGCGGAACTACAAGGAGCATATCGATGAGGGCATGCGCGCCCAGGGCAAGGCGCCGGCGCCGCTGCCTGTGGTGCCGGAGATCTTCACCAAGCCGCCGACCGCGGTGATCGCGGACGGCGACAGCGTTCCGCAGCACGCCAATGTCACCGAACAGCTGGACTACGAAGTCGAGCTTGCGGTCATTGTCGGACGCGGCGGCAGCAACATCGCGGCGAAGGACGCCTTCGATCATGTGTTCGGCTATTCCATCATCAACGACATCACCGGCCGCGACATGCAGCGTCGCTACGGGCAATGGTTCAAGGGCAAGGGCCTCGATCGCTCCTGTCCGTTCGGGCCGGTTGTGGTGCACGCGTCGGCGCTGCCGAATGTTGGCGATCTCCGCATTAGCAGCACTGTCAATGGCGAGGTGCGTCAGGACAGCCGCACCAGCCGGATGATCTTCCCGATCCCCGAGATTTTCGAGCATCTGTCGCGCGGCATGACGCTGGAGCCCGGCGATGTAATCGCCACCGGAACGCCGTCCGGCGTCGGCTATGCGATGACCCCGCCGCGTTTCCTGGTCAAGGGCGACAAGGTGACCGCCGAAATCGAAGGCATCGGCATTCTGCACAACGACATCGTCGCCTGAGCGCGCAACAATAGGACCTTAAGTTATGAGTGATACGAGTTCGTTCCGCGTCCGCCGCGCGGGCTCCGATTTCCGCTGGCCCAACGGTGCCCGCATCGGCATCGTGTTCAATCTCGCTTATGAAGCCTGGTCGCCCGGCAAGGCGCCGGGGATCGGCCCCATGGGCAATGTGCTGCAACCCGGCTTCTTCGATACCAACGCGCATTCCTGGGCCAGCTACGGCGCGGTGCGCGGCATCCAGCGCCTGACCCGCATCGCCGCAACGAACGGCGTGCGGACCAGCATCATGGTCAACGGCGTGCTGGCCGAAACCCATCCCGGTGTGCTCAAAGATCTGCACGCCGCCGGCCACGAGATCGTCGCACATTCCTACGGCATGGATGTCATCCCGGTGTATTTCGACGAGGCTGGCGAGGTCGCCAATATTCGTCGCACCACCGATCTGATCAGCGCCGTCACCGGCGAGAAACCGCGCGGCTGGATCAGCCCGCGCGGCACCGGCAGCCCGATCAGCGCGCGCCTGCTGGCGCAGGAAGGCTACGTCTGGTTCGGCGACTGCAACGACGATGACCTGCCGTCGATCATCGAGCATGGCGACGCTCGCATCGTCGGCATTCCGCTGACGATGGACGTCAACGACCTGCCGCACAGCATTCGCTACGGCAATGCGCCGGCGGCATTGGTCGAACAGTTCAAGGCGATTCTCGACAACGCCCCGCGTGCCGATGCCGCGCCGTTCATGCTCGACGTCACCGCACATACCCACGTCTATGGCCGCCCTGCCGGCGCCTGGGCCTATGACGCGATGATCAAGCTGGCCAAGGCGCGTGACGACGTCTGGATCGGCACCCGCATGGAGATCGCCGAATACGCGCTGTCGCAGGAGCAGACGTTCATCGACCAGGCGATCTGACCAGAGGCGCGAGAAGCGCCCGAACATCAGCGAGGAAACATCATGTCACGTACCTTTGGACGACGTACCGCCGCGGCCGCGCTCGCGGCGGCGGTCCTGGCAAGCAGTGCTGCCCCAGCCCAGCAGCCCTATCCATCGCAGCCGGTGAAGCTGCTGGTGGCCTTCGCACCCGGCGGCCCCGCCGATATCATCGCGCGAGTTCTCGGCCAGAAGCTCAACGAACAATGGCGCCAGCCGGTGGTGATCGAGAACCGCGTCGGCGCTGGCGGCAACATCGCCGCGGCTTTCGTCGCCAAGGCGGAGCCGAACGGCACCACGATTCTGGTGACCACCAGCGCCTTCGCCGTCAATCCCAGCCTCTCGGCCAAGGCGGGGTATACTCCGGATCAGTTCAAGGCCGCGGTGATCGCCGCCACCACGCCCAACCTGATCGTCGGCGCGCCCGATCTGAAGGCCAAGACGCTGCGCGACGTGATCGCGACGGCGAATACCGAGAACTATACCTACGGCACCGCCGGCGTTGGAACCACGCCGCATCTGTCGGCCGAAAAGATCTTCCGTCTGACCGCCAAGGTGCCAATCGTACATGCGCCGTTCACCGGCGCCGGTCCGGCGCTGAATTCGGTGATGGGCGGCCATACCGCGCTGGCCAGCGTCGCGCTGCCGGCGGCGATGGAACTGGTCAAGGGCGGCCAGGTCAAGCCGCTGGCCGTCACCAGCAAGGATCGCATGCCGTCATTGCCGGACGTCCCGACTGCCAGGGAGTTGGGTCTCGCCGAAGACGAGGATGCGACATGGGTCGCCTTCCTGCTGCCGGAGAAGACGCCGCGGGATGTTGTCGAGAAGCTGAACGCCGACGTCAACGCGGCGCTGGCCGATCCGGCGATTCGCGACCAGCTCGACCGCATCGGCTTCAGCCCGATCGGTGGCACCACGGCCGCATCGGACGCCTATGTTCACGCCGAATTCGTCAAGTGGGGCGAGGTCATTCGCAAGCTCGACCTGAAACAGGACTAGCTAGTGCATTCTTGGCGCCTTCAGCAGTTTTGCGCGGTCGGTGGAAACCAGCACGACGTTGAAGGTGTCACCCTCGCGGTTGAGCGTCAGCGGCACATCGACGCCGGCCGGGCCCAGCGCCCATAGCCGTCTATAGAACTCGGTGGCGCTGGAGACCGGTTTGCCCTTCACCGCCAGGATCATGTCGCCGGTGCGCAATTCGGCGCCGGCGGCCGGTCCCTTGGCGGCGATGCCGACCACCACGACCTTGTCCTCGATCTCCGTGGTGTACATGCCTAGCCACGGCCGCGCCGGCCGGTTGACGCGGCCGAACTTGCGGAGATCGTCGAGCACCGGCTTCAACAGGTCGATGGGCACCGTCATGTTGAGATGCTCGCTCTTGCCGCCGTGCTCGCGCTCGATCTGCAGCGAGCCGATGCCGATCAACTCGCCGCGGTCGGAGATCAGTGCCGCACCGCCCCAGTTGGGATGGGCAGGATGGGTGAAGATCGCGTCGTCCAGCAGATATTCCCAGTAGCCGGCGAATTCCTGGCGGGCGGCGATCCGCCCGGCCACCGAGCGGGTGCGACCGCCGACGCCGCCGACCACCACGCGGTCGCCAATGTCGACGCTGCTTGAGCTGCCGAGCGGCAGCGGATCGAGATCCAGCGGGCCGAGCGCCTGCACCAGGCCGAAACCGGTTTCCGGATCGACGCCGAGCGCGTGGCCCTGCACCACGCGGCCGTCGCCGAGATGCAGCCAGACCGTCTCGGCCTCGGTGATCAGATAGCCGATGGTCAGCACCAGCCCCTCGTCGATCACCACGCCGTTGCCGGCGCGCTCGGTACCCAGCGTATCGGCGGTGAAGGCATCGTTGGGAATGATGGCATGCAGCCCGACCACCGACGCCAGCGCGTGCTCGAGATCGAAGCCATAATCCTCCGCCCGCGGCTGCGCGGCCGGCGGCACCTTCCATTCGGTCAATGGTGGCATGCAGCCTTCCTCTTTGACAAGCGCCGTTGCCCATCAATTATACATGCTGTCTTGCCGATTGTAAGGTCCGCCGCGGGCGAGGCGGATTTTCGTGCCTTTCCAAAAGGCAAAGAGCCATCCAAACGCCGAAGAGATCGGATGCTGTTCGTAACCCGGGATTTCTTACTGGCGTTCCTGCCGGCCGTGCTGGCGGCATTCTACGTCGCATTGGCGCTGGGATTGCGCAGCCTTCTGCTGCCGATCCTGCTGGTCGCGTCGGCGACGTTCTATGCGTGGGGCAACCCGTGGCAAACGCCGATCCTGGCAGCTTCGATCCTGGTCAACTATGTCGCGGGACGCGTCCTCGGCGAGGTGGCCATGTCGGCGGCGCGGCGCAAGCTCGTGTTCATCGCGGCGCTCGCCTTCGATCTCGGCATGCTCGCCTTCTTCAAGTACTCCAATTTCGCGATCGACAACGTCGCGCGGCTGTTCGGCATGGCGCCCGGGCATCTCGACATCGCGCTGCCGATCGGCATTTCATTCTACACCTTCACGCAGATCGCATTCCTGGTCGACATCTACGGCAAGGGAGAGCGACAGCGCGATGTCGCCCGCTACGGGCTCTTCGTGACCTACTTTCCGCACCTGATCGCCGGTCCGATCATCCATTGGCGCGAAATGATGCCGCAGTTCCGGATGCTCGGCCGCGGCGACGGCATCGACTTTCGCTCGGCCGCCTATGGCGCCCTGCTGATCGAGGGCATCTGCCTGTTCGCGATCGGGCTGCTCAAGAAGCTGCTGATTGCCGATCAACTCAGCGTGTTCGTCGATCTCGGCTACGGACATGTCGCGGCGCTGAGTTTCGCTGACGCGTGGCTGCTGAGCCTCGCCTATACTTTCCAGCTCTATTTCGATTTCTCGGGCTATGCCGACATGGCTGTGGGGACGTCGCTGCTGTTCGGGATCCGGCTTCCGTTCAATTTCAATTCCCCCTATCTGGCCGATTCGATCCAGGATTTCTGGCGACGCTGGCACATCACGCTGTCGCGCTGGCTGCGTGACTATCTTTACATTCCGCTCGGCGGCAACCGCGCATCCACTGCCACCGTCTATCGCAACCTGTTCGTCACGTTCCTGCTCGGAGGTCTGTGGCACGGCGCGGCCTGGACCTTCATTGTATGGGGCGCTATGCACGGCGCAGGCTGCTGCGTCCAGAAGGCGTGGGAATCGAGCGGATTGCGGATGCCGCGGGTAATGGGGATCGTCATCACCTTCCTGTTCGTGAATTTCACCTGGGTCTATTTCAGGGCGCCGGACATCGCGACGGCCCACGCGGTTTTGGCCGGCATGGTGCATCCGGGGCCCGGCCTTTCCACGTTGATGCTTCAGGCCTGCCCGCTGTTGCTGGTTGCAGCGTTGCTCGTCTGGCTTTGTCCGAACAGTCAGACCATCGCGGCCGCGGACTGGC
>DATCUS010000220.1:0-3767 GCA_036561845.1 Tardiphaga sp.
GGCCGCCTCGCCCGCCGAGCCGGCAGCTCCGGCCGGGCCGGCGTCGCGATAGGGCGACGCGAGCCACGGTCGGTTGGTTCGGTCTTACAAATGCACGTCGCCCGCAATCTGCAGCGCCTTCAGCATCACGGCGGCGCCGCATTGGGCGGACACCGCATTCGGATCGTAGACGCCGTCGCGCACGAACTTGCCGCGGGTGTACAGGTTGGAGAAGCTCCACAGATAGGGCGAATTGATCCCCTTAATGTGGTAGCTGAAGCCATTGTAGCCTTCGAAGCGATACAGCGCCCGCGCCAGGCTCCACTCGGTCTGTCCGGCGAAACCCTCGCCCGTGATGGCGTCGATGGCGCTGGATGCCCAATCGTTCGGCGGATTCCACTGCCGGGGCCGGTTGGCGGGCACGTTGACCGTCCGCGCGCTCAGCGGATCGCCGTTGTGCAGGTGCCCCTGGAAATTGAAGCTGGCTTCCAGCGCGTGGACGATGCCGATGAACCACCAGGGCGCTCGCGTCACAGCACCGACCTGCTCGTAGCGCGGCTTGTACTGCAACAGCTTGTTGCGATGCCAGGCGACTTCGGCGGCGTGTTCGTGACGGACGGTGCAACTTGCCCAAAGCGCCTCGTATTCCGCTCTGAGACTTTCGAAGGTCGGACGCGACGCCTCTTCGGCGTCCTCTGCTCGGGGCTGGCGGGTTTTCGCCGCATGGGTGGCAAGCAGCGACCCGATCTCGTCCTGCGCGTCGACCAGGCGTTCGAGCAGCGGACGGTCGTCGTTGCCGGGCAGCGCGGCCAGATCGGCGGCGATCAAGGTCCGCTCGGCGTTTTCGGTGTCTTCCTCAAGCGCTTCCTCCGGCAGTTGCAGTCCCTGGAAAGTCCAATCGCGCGCATCGTCGAAGGCGGCCTTCTCCGAGCGCACCGAGATATGGCAGTGGTGGTTATGCGGATTGGTTCCTGTATAGGTGCGCCAGGTCCAGGCCGGCGATGCGCCGACCGCCGAGGCGTTGGCGATCCGGCGATTCCAGATGATGTATTTCAGCCGCGAATCCTGGCTCGCGCGCAGCGTCGCCGCGATCTTGCCGGCGTCGCAGCCATTGGTTGGATCGTGCGTGACGTCGAACGCGGTCACCACGCCGATGCCACCGTCGACCACCCAGGGATTGTGGTCCGACGACCGGCTCTGATGCCTGATGTCGCCGATCGTTCCGTCGCTCGCCTTGCTGCGGTGAGGGAACGCGGTATTGATCTGGGCGCGCAGATGCTCCAGCGATTTGGCGACGCGCCACTGTCGTATCGCCGCTTCCAGCCCTGCTTCCGGCGGCGCCAGTGGATCGACGTGCATGTCGCTGCCGTCGATCTCCTGCGCCAGTTCCTCGACTGGCGTGTTCGAGAGGTCGAAACGCGGATCGTCGTCGGCGCCGTCATTCGCTGTATCGCTCATTACTTCCTCCTCGTTGTTGATGCGATGGCCGTGTTGGTTTGGCGTCATCTCGGATCGCGCAGGCGAGGCCGCGACGGCAGACGCTTTCGGGCGGTTGGCGCCCGAAAGCGAGGTGTCTACAGAACGACGTCGCCGACGGTCTCGATCGGCACGAACACCGGCACCTTAGCGGCGACGGCCTCGTTGGCTCCCGGCGCTTGCCCCAGTGGGTCGGCGTCCTTCAGCGCGCCGAAGTCATATTTCGTCGCGGCCTCGAGGTCGGAGAGCGAGATCTGGAAGGTCCGATAGGCACCGAGCGTGAAGCCTTCGACTGCTTCGGAGCGATCGCGATCTTCCAGTAGCTGACGGATCATCTGGCCCTGGCTCAGCAAGTAAGCGGTGGCGTGCAGCTTCTCCTGCTCGCTGTCGACCATGACCACGACTTTCCAGAATTCGAGCGGCACCCGGACCAGCTCCTCCTCGAGCACCGGATCGTCGTCGGTGAACACCGGCGCGGTGAAGATGCAGGCCTTGAAGCCGTGGGTGCGCGCGCTGTTGAGAACGTAGTTCTCCAGCCCCTGCCAGAGCTGCTTGCCCTGGTTGAGCCGCGAATGCTGCGGGGCCGAATTGGTGTAGTGGAAGGTGTCGCCGTTCGCGGTTTCCGCCTCGTCGCCCCAGTTCGGATCCTCGCGGCGGACCATGTGGCCGCGGTCGATCTCGGCGTCCTGGTAGGCTTTCTGGCCGTGCTGGATGGACTTGTCGATCCGGGCGTCGAAGAACCACTTGTCGGCACTGCGCTTGATCTGCACCGAGTTCTCGCCGTCGATGTTCACGGCGGTGATGACCGGCAGCTTGAAGGCGGCGGAGAATTTCACGCCGAAATGGGTGTAGCGGAGTTCGTGCGGCCGATCGGCGGTGGCGTCCGATGGTTTGGCGAGATCCTGCTCGATGGTGGCCGGCAGCTTCGGCCACGGCACTTCGAATCCGGCGCCCAGGAAATCCGGATCGAAGCCGCCCCGGTCGGCCAGGTCCTGCGGACTGTGCACGCCGTCTGCGGCCGCCTCGACCCCTTCGCCGCCCGCAATCTGGCCGACCGTCACCAGCTTGCCGGCCAGCAATTGCTTGATTGTGGTCACGCCGACCGCGCTGTTCTCGACGCCGTAGACGCCGGCGAAGTGGAGACCGACGGCCGCCTTCTGTTCGAGGCTGATCAGCTTCGAGCCGGAGTTTCCGCCCAGCGACGTGCAGTCATGGCTGAGCACCGCGCCGGACGTCACCTTGATGATCTTTCCCGGAGCGAACCGCTTGACGTCGTACAGATCGGCGAAATAGCGGTGCATCACGTCGACGTCGTTGCGCGAGTCGAAAGCCGGATAGCCGACCAGCGCCACCAACTCGTCATGGGCCGCCTCGCGGTCGGCGAGCGGAATCGGATCAGGCATCGTCCAGGTGGCGCCAGCGACCTGCTTGACCTTCAGCAGCGCCATATCGGCGGCAAGGTCGTCGGCGAGATAGACGATCTCGAAGGCAGTGGCGACCCGGGCATCTTCCGGCTTGGCGCCGACTTCCTCGTTGAAATCCACCTGCACGCCATACTTCACGCCGGTGGCCGGCGAGCGCATGAACACCGGCCGCCCGTCGGAGCCGCGCTTGGCGACGAGCTTGGCGACGTGGCGATTGGTCAGGATCAGGTGGCCGTCCGCCTTCCTGTCCACCACCCATCCGGTGCCGCCCCACGCCATGCTGTGGTTGATGAATTCGACGCGCCCGACGGACGGGATGAACGGCTCGACCGCCTTGATCTTCGTGTCCGTCCCGGGCCGAAAATCGTCGAGCGGCTGCAACTCAACCGCATTGTTGCGGACCAGCAAGGGCGGCCGCCCGACGAGTTTGATGATCGCTTCCAGGCCGCCCAGCCGCTCCGGGGGAATGCCAACCGACTCCAGCCCGCCCGGACGCGCCTGAGCGGCGTCCTCGACTTGCTTCTTGGTCAGACCGAATCGTTCCGGATCGATCCGCCCGCCCGCCACGGCCTTGACCGCGGCCTCAAACATTCCCCGACGCGATGTGCGCAGGCCTTCCAGTCTATTCAGCGTCTCTTCACCCATGATGTGTCCTTTCAAAGTTTCTGATTGGTTGCGACGAGCGTCGAAAAGGCGGGAATGAAGGCTGCGGGCACGCCGGCCTTCATCAGCGTACGGGCGGCCTCGAGCGCGCGCGTCTCGCCCTTGCGGCGCGCCGTCGCGCTGCGGGCGCGCGCTGCAAGCGCAGCAAGGCGTGCTCGCAATTCTTGCGGCAGCGCGCCCTCGGCGCCCGACCATGCCAGCAGCAGCGACCGGCTCGCCGAGCCC
>DATCUS010000221.1:0-1944 GCA_036561845.1 Tardiphaga sp.
TGAGGCCGTTCATCTTCCAATTGCCGGCGACCAAGGGGCGACGCATCTGCATAAAACTTCCCACTCTCTGAAACGGCTGACCCCGCGTAACAGACGATTTTCACACGTGCAAATGACCGCATCTGCGACATTGCGGCCAAAGGGCCTCGTCCCTATTATGCGCGCCTTTCGCGCCCCGGGCCTCCGCCCGATGACGCCCCAACGAGAACATCGATGCTGCAGACTCTGCGCAAGAGCGCTTCCGGTATAGTCGCCAAGATCCTCATGGGTCTCCTGATCATCAGTTTCGGCGTGTGGGGCATCGCCGACGTCTTCCGCGGCTTCGGCAGCCAGACGCTGGCGACCATTGGTTCGACCGAAATCACCATTCCCGAATTCCGTCAGGTCTATCAGGAGCGGCTTCAGCAGATCAGCCAGCAATTGAAGCGGGGCCTCACTCCGGAGCAGTCGCGAGCGTTCGGCATTCCCGACCAGTTGCTCAATGAGCGGCTGGCGGAAGCCGCCCTCGACGACACCGCGTCCAATCTCGGGCTAGCTTTGTCGGATGAGGAAATCGCGCGCCGTGTGCAGAAGAACCCGCAGTTCTTCGGCCCGTCCGGCAAGTTCGATCCGAACTATTTCAACCAGCTGCTGCGCTCGAACGGCTTCACCGAGGCCCGATTCGTCGACGCCGAGCGCCGCCTTGCGCTGCGCCAGCAATTGATCCAGTCGCTGGGCGGCGGCATCGAATTGCCGCAGGTCCTGCAGGAAGCCGCCAAGCGTTTCGAGACCGAGGAACGCTCGGTCAACTACGTGATGCTGACCGCCAACAACATCACCGCGCCCACCGACCCGACCGAGGACGTGCTCCGCGCGTTCTTCGACGCCCGGAAGGTCGCGTTCAAGGCGCCGGAGTTCCGCAAGATCGACGTGCTGGCGCTGACGCCGCAGTTGCTTGCCGCTTCCGAGCCGGTGACGGATGCGGACATACAGGCCGCCTATGACGCCAACCTTGCCAGCTTCGGCACGCCGGAAAAGCGCGTCGTGCAGCAGATCGTGTTCCCGAATGCGGAAGAGGCCAAGGCCGCCGCCGACCGTATCGCGGCCGGCACGCCGTTCGCGGACATCGTCACCGAACGCAAGCTCGAGGCGAAGGACGTCGATCTCGGCGACGTCACCCGTGGCGACATCTTCGACAAGGCTGTTGCCGACGCTGCCTTCGCGCTGGCGGCGGGCAGCACCAGCGGCGTGATCGCCGGCCGGTTCGGCCCGGTCATCGTGCATGTCGGCACGATTACCCCCGGCACCACCAAGCCACTGGCGGAAGTTTCCGCCCAGATTCGCGCCGAGCTCCAGCTCGCAACCGCCCAGCGCGCCATTCTCGACACCTATGACAAGGTCGAGGACGAACGCGCCGGCGGCGCCAAGCTCGCCGAGCTCGCCACCAAGTTCGGGCTGAAGGTGCAGCAGATCGAGACCAACATTCAAGGCCAAGCCCCGGATGGTTCGCCGATCGCCGACATTCCCGCTCGTACCGATGTGCTTCGCGGCGCGTTCGCCAGCGACACCGGCGTCGAGAACGATCCGATCCAGCTTCCGCAGAATGGCGGCCAAAGCGGCGGCTATGTCTGGTACGACGTGCAGGGTGTGACCCCGCCCCGCGACCGCACGTTCGAGGAGGCCCGCGCGCAGGTTCTGGAGCGCTGGAAGCAGGACGAGGCGGCGCAGGCGCTCGACGCCAAGCTCGAAGAGCTGAAGGCCAAGATCGCCGCCGGTGAAGCCTTCGACAAGGCCGTGACCGACGCGGGGCTCGAACTGCGCGCCGCCAACGGCATCCGCCGCGGCCGCGCCACCGACGGCGTGCCGCAGGACATCGTCACCGCCGTGTTCAACACGCCGGCAGGCACGGTCGGCAGCGCCATGGCGGAAGCCGGCGACAGCCGCATCCTGTTCAAGGTGCTCAGC
>DATCUS010000222.1:0-41421 GCA_036561845.1 Tardiphaga sp.
CGGCGCGGCCGGCGTGCCCGAGGGCACCGACATCATCAACTGCGCGGGCATGATCGTGGCGCCCGGCCTGGTCGACATGCGCGCCTTCGTCGGCGAGCCCGGCGCCAACCACCGCGAGACCTTTGCTTCGGCCAGTCGCGCGGCGGCGGCCGGCGGCATCACCACCATCATCTGCCAGCCCGATACCTCGCCGGCCATCGACAATTCCGCCACGGTGGATTTCGTGCTGCGCCGCGCCCGCGATACCGCCATCGTCAACATCCATCCGATGGCAGCGCTGACCAAGGGCCTGCGCGGCGAAGAGATGACCGAGATCGGCCTGCTCAAGGCCGCCGGCGCCGTGGCTTTCACCGACGGCGACCACAGCGTGATGAATGCGATGCTGATGCGCCGCGCGCTGACCTATGCGCGGGATTTCGATGCGCTGATCGTGCATTACACCGAAGATCCGCATCTTGTCGGCGAGGGCGTGATGAACGAAGGCGAGTTCGCCTCCCGGCTCGGCCTCACCGGCATTCCCAGCGCCGCGGAAGCCATGGTGCTGGAGCGCGA
Organism: Tardiphaga sp.; assembly: GCA_036561845.1. Lineage (GTDB taxonomy): Bacteria > Pseudomonadota > Alphaproteobacteria > Rhizobiales > Xanthobacteraceae > Tardiphaga. The sequence goes on from DATCUS010000222.1 coordinate 553, forward strand.
CATGCGCCTGGTGGCGCTCACCGGCGGGCGTTATCATGCGGCCTCCATCACCTGCGCGGAATCCATCGAGATCCTGAAACGCGCCCGCGACGCCGGCCTGCGGGTCAGCGCCTCGGCCTCGATCAATCACCTGACGCTGAACGAGAACGACATCGGTCCCTACCGGTCATACCTGAAACTGTCGCCGCCGCTGCGCACCGAGGACGACCGCCAGGCGCTGGTCGCCGCGGTGGCCTCCGGGCTGATCGACGTGGTGATGTCGGATCACAATCCGCAGGACGTCGAAACCAAGCGACTGCCCTTCGCCGAGGCGGAGGCCGGCGCCATCGGCCTCGAGACCATGCTGGTGGCCGGGCTGCGTCTGGTCCATGCCGGCGAACTCGATTACAGCACCCTGATCCGCGCCATGTCGACGCGCCCCGCCGAGCTGCTCGGCCTGCCCGGCGGCTCGCTGCGCGCCGGTGCCGTGGCGGATGTCATCGTCATCGATCCCGACACCCCCTGGGTGCTCGATCCTGCCGAGCTGCAATCGCAATGCAAGAACACGCCGTTCGACGAAGCCCGCTTCACCGGCCGCGTCGCCCGTACTATTGTCGGTGGACGCACGGTGTTTGAACATGTGTGAGCGCGACCAGCAGAAGTGGACACCGGTTCTGCGTCCGGTCGCGCTCCTGAAATGTGAGCAATCATGATCGTCGTCTATATCTTCGCCGCAGCGCTCGGCTATTTTCTTGGCTCGATCCCGTTCGGGCTGGTGCTGACGCGCCTCGCCGGCACGCAGGATATCCGCACCATCGGCTCCGGCAATATCGGCGCCACCAACGTACTACGCACCGGCCGCAAGGGCCTGGCCGCCGCGACGCTCCTGCTGGATGCACTGAAGGGCACCGCAGCGGTGATCATTGCCGGCAGCGTCGGCGGCCCCTATGCCGCGATGATCGCCGGGTTGTGCGCGTTCCTCGGCCACCTCTTCCCGGTCTGGCTGAGCTTCAAGGGCGGCAAGGGTGTCGCGGTCTATATCGGCATCATGCTCGGCCTGTTCTTCCCGGCCGCCATCGTGTTCTGCCTGGCCTGGCTGGCCTGTGCCTTCACCTCGCGGTACTCGTCGTTCTCCGCCCTGGCCGCCAGCGCCATCACGCCGATCTTCCTGTGGTGGTACGCTTCACCACAACTGGCGATCCTGGCCACGATCCTGACCTTGCTGCTCTGGTACATGCACCGCGAAAACATCAAGCGGCTGCAGGCCGGCACCGAAGGCAAGATCGGCGCGAAGTAGCGCCTCCGCGCAGCTGACCGAGATCCAGCCGATGCGATCGCGGCGCCGATGATGCGGCATCGGCCGGAAAATCCTGCCTTCTCCGGCAGAAATTACCGATCCCGTGTCCGCGGGGATCAGCCAAAACACAAGTAACTTCAAGCCATTCCTCCTGGCCCGGCACTTGCTCTTAGGCACTGTGCCGAAACATAAAGTTATGCCGGAAGGGGATCTCGTGATTGCAGGTAGGTCCAACTACACATCAGGTTACGTGCGTTTCGCGCCACCCGTCTTTCGTCCGACATCGACGCTGGCCGATGCCCAGTCGGACCCATCCGCAGCAGCCGGCCAAACGAACGGCCAGCGATTTAAAGTCTCGGATCTTAAACTAATACAGGGGGCCCATTTCGTGTCCGCGGCCGACGTTCCCGGCTTGCAGGAGCGAATGCAGAAGAATGGGCTGACGATCGACCCCACGCCACCGTCGGCCTCGAACGATGTGTTTCAAGCCGCCTACGCGGACGTGAAGGTCGGCGGCAAGGTGGTAGCAACATTGCTGAACAGCGGAACTGCGGTGATGACCAACGAGGCAGCACAATCGATCGGCGACCTGGCCGACCCTCCCGGCCTCACCGGACCGGATCTGGCGCAGTGGCGCGCCGACAGCTACGCGAGGTTGCTGGGCGGAAGCTTCGAGAAGGCGACCACGGCAATTCCGCAATCGCAATCCACGCCGCCTCAGGCATCCTACGCCCCGCCGAAAACGCAGGCCAGCTCCGGCACAGATTTCAGCGCCTGAGGTGCTGTACGCCTGACGTGTTGCACGCCACCTCAAGTTGCGGGATGCTGCCCGCAAGGGGCTCCGCGTGAACACCGATAACCAGACACCTATCCATCTTACCGACGCCCAGCGGATCGACTGGCTGCGGCTGATCCGCAGCGACAATGTCGGTCCGCGCGGTATTATGGCGCAAACGCCACAAGAACTTTGATGGGCGCTCGCCATCTCTCCCTGAAAAGGAGACGATCATGCGACCGACAAAAGACCCATTCCACAGACCTGCGATGCAGACCTTAGAGCGGCTTCATGCCGAGCTAGGCGGGCGCATCTTGGACAACAAGGTTGAGGGCGATTCCTTGCGGCTTCAGATGCAGCAAGTTGAGGCCGTCCTAAAAATGCTCGATCCGACGTACAGCGTACGTGGCATCTCAGTGAAGCGGCGTAAGACCAACCAGTGGTTCAAGCGCGGCACACTCTACAGGAGGGCGCTGGACGTGCTCAGGACCGCAGAGCAGCCCATGACGGCAACCGAACTCGCGGATGCGGTGCTGGCGGCTGCCCAGATCGAAACTGACGACCGAAAGTCCGTTTCCATCCTAGGCCAGAGCATTCAGGCCAGCCTGCAGAACCATCGCGGCAAGGGCGTCCAGCAGGTCAACGAGGGGATACCGGCGAGATGGTCTCTGATGTTGTAAGATGTTGATAATAAAGGATTTAATGCGCGCCCAATGATGCGAACGCCGCTCTTGCGTCGCGCCCTTGCATATACCATATGCATTGAGCGCCGCGGGTTTTCCCCGGATTAACTTGACTTTAGGAACCACATGCCTAGGGTCCGCGTTACGGAAGACAGCGCGCCGACTTGGCGCCGCCTTCCGAAGAGGGCTACGAGCTTACACAGATAACACAGCGTCGCTATACAACATACACAGCTTAGCCAGACCGCTGGCTTACCAACACAGAGACGCTTGGCCCCTAGGGCAACAATAAGAATAGCTTCGGGAGAAATCCCGAAGCTATTCTAGTTTTACCACCCACACAGATAACTCAACACCGCATACTCAACACAAGGAGAACGACCATGAAGCCCTACAACAGCCTCTTCAAGCAGCACCGGGACCAAGCGCCAGAGACTGCATTCGCGCATTTTTATCCCATCGGCGGCGATTATGACGAGCCCTTCAGGCTTGTTGCGCGACAAACGATGGACGGTCTGGATGCGTGGAATTTCCACAACGACCGGTTTAAAGCGAAGTACCGTACAGACGTTCCAAAGCTAAAAAACTACCTGAACTATACGTTCAGGCGCTTGGTTGCCTTGGAAACCCAGAGCCCGGGCCAATATTTCGTCCATTCGAAAGATGGCGATTGGATTTCGTTCAACACGGGGCTGCATAATCCGCACGGCGCAGATCTTCTAGCCATTTTTCAGCGCTATAAGCAGCGTGCTGACGCGCCACATAAGTCGGTTCCTGATTGGGTCTTCAAAGGCTGCTACGCGCCCAACGAGAGACAGTATCGCGATAGGTTTGGCGTCGTCATCCCCGATATCGCTTGGTATTCGACTGACAGTCGAGATTTTGTCTTCGACACCACCTTTAATCTTGAGCGCGACGTTTTTGATCATCTGTTTGAGCGAGCAAAAGAGAGGGCAGGTCTCCCAAACGCGCCTGATGAAGTGGTTCGAAATTACCTTCGGGGCGCTTTGGAAAACCTCATTCCAAAGATCAAGCGCAACTATAAGGTTGCGATACCTGTCTGGTACGTTGAAGAACACCGAATGCAATTGCTTCTTCCGTTCGTATCAGCCAGCGACGCCAATGACGTTTCGTGCTTCCTCGTTGAACGGGATGACGACACAAAGACGTATCGGTTGAAGACAATTTTCGATCTTGACCAAGCGTACTTCTCCGCGCGATTGATCACGCGTCCTGATCGCGACTGGCTTGATCCATAGCTATTCGGCAACGTGCCGCTGCCAATACCCCGTGAAGTCAACCGACTTGCCGCGCTTCATGGCCAAGGACGCAACGCGGGTGACCTGTTCGCCATTTGAAATCCGGCGGTTATCCTCGCGCCATGAGCTTTCCTGCGCGTAGCGGAGCAGGTACGCGCCAGCGATGTGGTGATGCACGCCGATCTCAGCGCGGCGCAGGCGGGAGAAGTATTCTTCCGCCATGTTGGTGCAAGCGCCGTCCAGCGAATACGCTTCCTGATGGTTGATGCGCTTCATTTCGAAACGGTCATGCAGGCCATCCCAAGATGCGGCTTCATCGGCATGGACGGTTGTGCCCTTGGCGATGCGGGACTTGATGAAAGAGGCTGCGGCGCTCTCGCTGCCGAACACAGCCGGCACCGAGTTGCCACCGCGTTCGCGGATGATAACGACGACCTTGCGCTTGCCGTTCTGGTTCTTCGCAAGGCGCCGGTCGCGGCGATATTCTTTTTGGTTGGCTGGCTTCACGTAGCCGCCGAAATAGCCGCCATCAACCTCAGCAACCTTGCCCTCGCCGCCGACGACACGGCCCTTCATTTCCCCAGCCATAGCTTCCCGCAGCTTGTGCATGAGGACGAATGCCGACTTGTAGGAGAGGCCCAGATCGCGGCTGAGGGCCAGCGCGCTCTTGCCCTTCACCTCGTTGCAGAACACCGCGATAGCGGCCAGGTAGCCACGCAAGGGCAGCTTGTGGCTAGCAAACAGGGTACCGGAGGTGATCGTGAAGTCCTTCTTGCAGCCCTTGCAGCGGAAGCGGAGCGCGCCATTCGGGCGGCGGCATTCGTAAGCTTCAACCGAACCGCAGGACGGGCAGACCGGAGCGCCGTTGGTGTCGGCCCAACGGATGTTGCGGAAGGTCGTTTCAGCTTCCGCATCAGACATGCGGAAGACTTGGGCGAGGCCCAAGGTCTTTGCCGCTTTGCTGAGGAGGAAGTGTTGGGCCACTGCGACAACCTATCGTTTCTGATAGGCTATCAATAATGATAGGTTGCAGCCTTGTCAACAATAATCTATCATATTTGATAGCTGCCAAATACGATAGGAATTGCAATGGCTTTAGCAAAGACAGAGGCCGAATGGGCCGAAAGAGCGAGCGTTTTTTTGAAGGCCAAACTCAAGGAAACCGGCGTTACTTACGTTGAGTTGGTTAGGCGACTCAAGAAACATGGCTTCGCTGAAACGGAAGCGTCGATCACGAACAAACTAAAAAGGGGGTCGTTTTCGGCAACGTTCTTTCTGGCATGCCTTGCAGCGATGGAACTTGAAGGAGTAGCTTTGGACGAAATCTAACGTGGCAGCCGTCTTCGGAGTTCGCGTAGCGCGATAATGCAAAATGACAGCACCAGCGCCCCGCCGATGACCGAAACAATCGACAGCGCCCACGCGGCTGCCTCAACTCTATTTCTTGGCCACAGCGGCGAATGGTGGGATTTCTGGCTGATATCGGCAGTTATATTTGCGGCGCTGGCAGCCATAGCGATTGGCGTAACTACCGCGGGCTCCATTATCGCGCACACGCGCGAAACTGCTTCGGCAGAACGAGCGTTAGAGGCATACAAACTTGCGGTAGATGACAGAGTTGCCGACGCGAAAAAAGAGGGAATCGCAGCCGGGAAATCGGCGGGTGATGCGCTTCTCAAAGCGGCAGAGCTTGAAAAACAAGCAGAACAACTCCGGAAAGATACGGCAGAAGCAAATGCTCGCGCCGCCGAAGCAAAATTGGAGTTGGAGAAATTTAAGGCTCCACGCACGCTTTCAATTGAGCAGCAGCGGCGAGTTTCAGAGAAACTAAAGCTATTCGCGCCCCGGCAATTCGATGTTGCGATGCCGCCCGGAGACTCCGAGGCCGCCCAATTGATGATAATCCTTGTCACGGTGCTCCGGGATGCGGGCTGGACGCAAGTCCCGTGGAAATATCCCGATGGATTCCAAGGACTTATGTTCACCACCAGCGGGTTCGAATCAGCCGGGAACGCCACCATCCAAGGCCTGTCCATAGTAGGACTAGCTTCAGAGGTCCGAGCGATCACTTCAGTTGTTGACTCTCTGAACGCAGAGGGCATTCCAACAGATGCCCATGGCGTTGCTGGCATCAAAAATGACAACCCTAACGTCATACACATAATGATCGGACGGAAGTAGCCGAGGACGCTCATGGCGCTCCCCCAGCTAATTCTGGCCTTGTCGCCCCGCCCGTGGCGTTTGCGCCATAATACCGGGTCCGCGCACCTTTCGCTCGCTCATCAATCATTTCGGCAGTGCCCGCGCGGCACTGGAGCGGTTGCCCGATCTGGCGCAGCGCGGCGGTGCCGCCCGCCCCGGCCGGATCGTGAGCGAAGACGAGGCCCGGCGCGAACTTGCGGCCAGCACAAAGATTGGCGTAGCGCTGCTGGCGCCGGGCGAAGCCGGCTATCCGCCGCGCCTTGCCGGGATTGAGGACGCGCCGCCGCTGCTCGGCGTGCGTGGGCAAACCGAGGCGCTGATGCGGCCGATGATCGCCATCGTCGGCTCGCGCAATGCCTCCGGCGCCGGGCTCAAATTCGCCGAACAACTGGCGCGCGATCTCGGCGACGCCGGTTTTGTCATCGCTTCGGGTCTCGCACGCGGCATCGATCAGGCGGCGCATCGCGCAAGTATGGGCGGCGGCACCATTGCGGTGCTCGCCGGCGGCCATGACCGGATCTATCCGCCGGAGCATGAAGACCTGCTGTTCACACTGCTCGCCCACGGCGCGGCGATCTCGGAAATGCCGCTGGGGCACGTGCCGCGGGCACGGGATTTTCCCCGCCGCAACCGGCTGATCTCCGGCGTCGCACTCGGCGTCGCAGTGATCGAGGCGGCGCATCGCTCCGGCTCGCTGATCACCGCACGGATGGCCGCCGAACAGGGCCGCGAGGTGTTCGCGGTGCCCGGCTCGCCGCTCGACCCGCGCGCCGCCGGCACCAACGACCTGATCAAGCAGGGCGCCATGCTGATCACCGAGGCCGCCGACATCATCAATGCCGTGGCATCGATCATGGAGCGGCCGATCGAACTGCCGGGCCGCGAGCCGGATGACGTTGCCGCATTCGATGAGCCCGACAGCGGCGATCGCGCGCGGATCATCGCCTTGCTGGGACCCAGCCCGGTAGGGATCGACGACCTGATCCGCCTCAGCGGGGCCAGGCCTGCAGCGGTGCGCACGGTGCTGCTGGAGCTCGAACTTGCCGGCCGGCTGGAGCGCCACGGCGGCGGACTGGTGTCGCTGCTCTGAAGCTCAGTTAGCGGAATTGCGGCCGTCGAAGTTTTGCCGCGCGGTTTCGATGTCCGTGAGATGCTGCTTTGCCCACTCGCCAAGCGCCATCACCGGCTCGCTGAGACCGCGGCCGAGATCGGTGAGTTCATAGTCGACCCGCGGCGGCACCGTGGGAAACACCGTGCGAGTCACCAGACCGTCGCGCTCCAGTCCGCGCAGGGTCAGCGTCAGCATGCGCTGCGAAATGCCGCCGACCATGCGCTTCAACTCGTTGAAGCGGCGCGGCCGGTCGCCCAGCAGCATGATCACCAGCACGCTCCATTTGTCGCCAACCCGCGACAACACCGCGGCGACGCCACGACAATCGCTGTGTTCGTGCCTATGGGGTGCCATGACAGGCACATCGGTGTGCTCGGGTTTCAAAATTGTGCCTTCTTGTGCGTTGTTCGCCAGTCACTCATGTAGCGTCAGTTACAAACCTATACCAGAGGTGACTGTTATGAAACTGCTCCACATCGACTCCAGCGTGCTCGGCCCCCACTCCGTCAGCCGGCAGGTGTCCGCGGCCATCGTAGACCGCCTCGTCAAGGCGACGCCCGGACTGGAGGTAACCTACCGCGACCTCGCACAGACCCCACTGACACATCTGTCAGGGGCGCATCTCGCCGCGGCGCAAGGCGCCGTGCCGGATATCGCGCTTGGTCCCGACCTCGCCGCCGGCCAGGCCGTGCTGGAGGAATTCCTGGCCGCCGACATCGTGGTGATCGGCGCGCCGATGTACAATTTCAGCATTCCAAGCCAGCTCAAGGCGTGGATCGACCGCATCGCGGTGGCCGGCAAGACATTCAAGTACAGCGCCGCTGGCGCCGAAGGCCTGGCCGGCGGCAAACGGGTCATCCTGGCCCTGTCGCGCGGCAATTTCTATGGCGTTGGCGCACCGGCCGCCGTCTACGAGCACGCCGAAACCTATCTGCGCGGCCTGTTCGGCTTCATCGGCGTGACCGATATCGAAGTTATCGTCGCTGAGGGCATCGGCGCCGGACCGGAGCATCGCGAAAAGGCGCTCGCTGGTGCGTTGCAGGCAGCGAACGATCTGCGCGCGGCATAGCGTAATATCCGTCCGGGTGCGCCGGCGGCTGACGCCGCCCGCGCACCCGGATGACGATGATGCGTCAGCCCCTGAACGCGGGCGCGCCGGCGGGCGAAGCGGTGGCGCCGCCATCGACGAAGATTTCCGCGCCCTGGATATTGGAAGCGTCATCGGAAGCGAGGAACAGCACGGTCTTCGCTACCTCCTCGGGCTTGCCGAAGCGGCCGAGCGGAATCGCACGTGAAATTCTGGCTTCGAGAGCGGTGACGGCATCAGGCGTTGGTGCGCTGCGATTCCAGATCGGCGTGCTGGTGCCGCCGGGCGACACGACGTTGACGCGAATGTTGCGCGGCGACAATTCCGACGCCATCACCCGCGCCATGGCACGCACGCCGGCCTTGCTTGCGGCATAGGCGGCGTAGCCGGGATTGCCGAGTACCGAGATCACCGAACCATTGAGGATGATCGAGGCGCCGTCGTTGAGATGGGGCGCCGCCGCCTGCACCGTGAAGAACACCGCGGTGATGTTGGTTTTCAGCACCGATTCGAAAACTTCAAGCGAGGTGCCGCCGACCGGCGTGCTGGCGCTAATGCCGGCATTGGCGAAGACGATGTCGAGCTTGCCGAATTGCGCCACCGCCCTGGCGACGGCGGCTTCGGTGGCGGCAATATCAGTGGCATCAGCCACGATGCCCAGCGCGTTGGCGCCGAGTTCCTCGACGGCCGCGTCGAGCCGCCCCTTGTCGCGGCCGGTGATCGCCACCCTTGCGCCCTCCGCCACGAACAGGCGTGCGGTGGCCAGTCCGATACCGCTATTGCCGCCTGTTATCAGTGCCGTCTTGTTTACCAGTCTCATGATTGCTCTCCGATCCAAAGTGGTTGCATTTTAAAACCGTATAGACATCTAGAGCGAATGGTTTCATAATGCAACCACTAGGCCGTCGAGAATCTTGCGGTCTGCCGGAGATGCGTCATGGCGAAACGAACAAGCCTGGAGGCCGCCGCCTGCCCGATCGCCCGTTCGATGAGTGAGATCGGTGACGCCTGGTCGATGCTGATCATCCGCGACGCCATGATGGGCGCTCGCCGCTTCAGCGAATTCCAGAAGAAGCTTGGGCTGGCGAAAAACATTCTCGCCACACGGCTGCGGGCGCTGGTGGCGAACGGCATATTGACGATGGAGGCAGCGGCCGACGGCAGCGCCTATCAGGACTATGTGCTGACGGCGAAGGGCCGCGCGGTGTTTCCCGTCATGGTGGCGCTAAGGCAGTGGGGCGAAGACCACGCATTCGCGCCGGGCGAATGTGACAACAGACTCGTGGACCGCCAGACCAGCCAGCCCGTCCGCGCATTGGAGCTTCGGTCCGCCGATGGCCGTTTGCTCAGCGCCGGCGACACGGAAGTAAAGTTCACAACATCAGGTGCCTGATGGACTGGATCCGTTGCCCAGCCGGACCAGTACCTCACCAGCCTCCATCTGGGCCATGTCGAGCAGGTATGCGAGCGTCTCCAGACGGTGGCGGTGGGCAATCCGCGACAACTCGGTAATCGCGTTCCGGAGATAATGGGCTGCCTCACCGGGACCGCCGTCGCGTGGCGGTTCAGCGCCTGGGGATGACGTCATTGCACTGGCCTTCCGCCGGCCACGTCATTGGGCCGGTAATTAGATCTTATAGCTACAACATAATGCAACCATTGGATGTATTTTACAACCATAAGTACCGGTAGCCTTGCGTTATCCCTGCGCCATCAACACTTGACGATTTGACACGGGCACCCTCTAGACCCATGTTCGCCGCGAAACGGCCGACGCGACTCTCGCGGAACCGGCCCGAATTTCCCCTGTAAGCTATTGGAATGACATGAATATCGTCATTGTCGAGTCGCCATCCAAGGCCAAGACGATCAACAAGTACCTCGGGTCCGACTACGAGGTGCTGGCATCGTTCGGCCATGTTCGCGACCTTCCCGCGAAGAACGGATCGGTCGATCCCGACGCCAATTTCCAGATGATCTGGGAGATCGACCCCAAGGCAGCGAGCCGGCTCAACGACATCGCCAAGGCCCTCAAGGGCGCCGACAAGCTGATCCTCGCAACCGACCCTGATCGCGAGGGCGAAGCGATCTCCTGGCACGTGCTCGAGGTGCTCAAGGAAAAGCGCGCGCTCAAGGACCACAAGATCGAACGCGTGGTATTCAATGCCATCACCAAGCAGGCGGTGACCGAGGCGATGAAGAACCCGCGCCAGATCGATGGTGCGCTGGTCGACGCCTATATGGCGCGCCGCGCCCTCGATTATCTGGTCGGGTTCACTCTTTCTCCCGTGCTGTGGCGCAAGTTGCCCGGCGCGCGTTCGGCAGGCCGCGTGCAGTCGGTGGCGCTGCGGCTGGTGTGCGACCGCGAACTGGAAATCGAAAAATTCGTGCCGCGCGAATACTGGTCGCTGCTGACCACCCTGTCGACGCCGCGCGGCGAAAGTTTTGAAGCCCGCCTGGTCGGCGCCGACGGCAAGAAGATCCAGCGGCTCGACATCGGCACCGGCGCGGAAGCCGAAGACTTCAAGCAGGCGATCGAAGCCGCGAAATTCGAGGTCACCACCGTCGAGGCAAAACCGGCGCGCCGCAATCCGCAGGCACCGTTCACCACCTCGACGCTGCAGCAGGAAGCCAGTCGCAAGCTCGGCTTCGCGCCGGCGATCACCATGCGCATCGCGCAACGTCTCTATGAAGGCATCGACATCGGTGGCGAGACCACCGGTCTCATTACCTATATGCGGACCGACGGCGTGCAGATCGACAGTTCGGCGATCGTGCAGGCCCGTGCCGTGATCGGCGAGGACTACGGCAAGCAGTACGTGCCGGAGGCGCCAAGGCAATATGTGGCCAAGGCCAAGAACGCCCAGGAAGCGCATGAGGCGATCCGCCCGACCGACATGTCGCGCCGCCCCGACAGCCTGAAGGCCCGGCTCGATAGCGACCAGTACCGTCTCTATGACCTGATATGGATGCGCACCATCGCCAGCCAGATGGAATCCGCCGAGATGGAGCGCACCACGGTCGATATCACCGCGAAGGCCGGCGCCCGCGTGCTGGAATTGCGCGCCACCGGCCAAGTGATGAAATTCGACGGCTTTCTCGCGGTCTATCAGGAAGGCCGCGACGACGATTCCGAGGATGAAGACAGCCGCCGCCTGCCCGCCATGAGCGAGGGCGAGCCCCTGAAGAAGGAAAAGCTCGACGTCGCCCAGCACTTCACCGAGCCGCCGCCGCGCTTCTCGGAAGCCTCATTGGTGAAGCGCATGGAAGAGCTCGGCATCGGTCGGCCCTCGACCTACGCCTCGATCCTGCAGGTGCTGAAGGACCGCGGCTATGTGAAGCTGGAAAAGAAGCGTCTGCACGGTGAGGACAAGGGCCGCGTCGTCGTCGCGTTCCTGGAGAACTTCTTCGCCCGCTATGTCGAATACGATTTCACTGCGGCGCTGGAAGAACAACTCGACAAGATCTCCAACAACGAAATTTCCTGGCAGCAGGTGCTCAGGGATTTCTGGGGCGACTTCATCGGTGCCGTCAACGAGATCAAGGACTTGCGTGTCACGCAAGTTCTCGACGCCCTCGACGACATGCTCGGCCCGCACATCTATGCGCCGCGCGAGGACGGCGGCGACCCCCGCCAGTGCCCGACCTGCGGCACCGGCAAGCTCAATCTCAAGGCCGGCAAGTTCGGCGCCTTCGTCGGCTGCACCAACTATCCGGAGTGCCGCTACACCCGTCCGCTGGCCGCCGATTCCGAAGCCAGCGCCGACCGCATCCTCGGCAAGGACCCGAAAACCGACCTCGACGTCACCGTCAAGGCCGGCCGTTTCGGTCCCTATATCCAGCTCGGCGACGCCAAGGACTACGGCGAAGGCGAAAAGCCGAAGCGCGCCGGCATCCCGAAGAACACCTCGCCCAGCGATATCGAACTCGACGTGGCCCTGAAGCTGCTGTCGCTGCCGCGCGAGATCGGCAAGCATCCGGAGAGCGGCGAGCCGATCACCGCGGGGCTCGGCCGCTTCGGTCCGTTCGTCAAGCACGAGAAGACCTACGCCAGCCTGGAGGCCGGCGACGAGGTGTTCGACATCGGCCTTAACCGCGCGGTGACGCTGATCGCCGAGAAGATCCTGAAGGGCCCGAGCGGCCGGCGCTTCGGCGCCGATCCCGGCAAGGCACTTGGCGAGCACCCGCAGCGCGGCGGCACCATCACGGTGAAGAACGGCCGCTACGGAGCCTATGTCAGCGTCGACGGCATCAATGCCACGCTGCCCAGCGACAAGACGCCGGAGACCATCACCCTCGAGGAAGCCATTGCGCTGATCGAGGAGCGCGCCGCCAAGGGCGGCGGCAAGCCGAAGCGCGGCGCCAAGAAAAAGGCGCCCGCGAAGAAGGCTGCAACCAAGGCCGATAGCACCGAGAAGAAGCCGGCCAAGAAGGCTGTCGCCAAGAAAGCCACAGCCAAGCCGAAGGCCGGAGGTGCTGCGGCCAGCAAGGCGCGCGCGCCAGTGAAAGCCAAGACAACGCCGGCCAAGAAGGCCGCCAAAACTGTCGCGAAGAAGAGCGCGGGCAAGAACGGATAATTGTGAGTAAAAAGCGCGACACCGGCTTTCCGACCCAGGATGCGATCATAGCATTCGTGCGCACGCATCCCGGCAAGGTCGGCACCCGCGAAATCGCCCGCGAGTTTGGCCTGAAGAACGCCGACCGCGTCGAATTGAAGCGCATTCTGCGCGAACTCGCCGACGCCGGCACCATCGCAAAGCGCGGCAAGACCGTTGCCGAGCCATTGGCGCTGCCGCCAACCATCGTCGTCGATATCACCGGTCGTGACAGCGACGGCGAATTGATCGCCGCGCCCGCGGAATGGGACGAGGTCGCGGGCGGCCCCGCGCCAAAGATCCGCATCCATGTGCCAAGGCGGCCGCAGGCCGGCACCGCAGCTGGCGTCGGCGACCGCGCTTTGCTGCGCATTGAGAAGCTGGAGACCGAAGGCGAGATCGTCTCCTATCTCGGCCGCGTCATGAAGGTGCTCGACCAGGCGCGCCCGCGGCTGCTCGGTATCTTCAGAAAATCGCCCGACGGCAGCGGACGGCTGATCCCGGTCGACAAGAAGCAGGCCGGCCGCGGCGAACTCAATATCTCCAAGGCCGACAGCGGCGGCGCCGAAGACGGCGATCTGGTCAGCGTCGACCTGGTGCGCTCGCGCGGTTATGGCCTCGCCTCCGGCAAGGTCAAGGAGCGGCTGGGCTCGCTAGCCACCGAGAAGGCCGTCAGCCTGATCGCGATTCATTCCCATGAAATTCCCCAAGCGTTTTCGCCCGACGCCCTGCGCGAGGCCGAGGCCGCCAAGCAGGCGACGCTGGCCGGCCGCGAGGATTGGCGCGACGTGCCGCTGGTCACCATCGATCCGCCCGACGCCAAGGACCACGACGACGCGGTCTATGCCGAGCCGGACCCCGATCCCGCCCACAAGGGCGGCATGGTGGTCATCGTCGCCATTGCCGACGTTGCCTTCTATGTGCGGCCGGGCTCGGCGCTGGATCGCGACGCGCTGCTCCGCGGCAATTCGGTATATTTCCCGGACCGCGTGGTGCCGATGCTGCCGGAGCGGATTTCCAACGACCTGTGTTCGCTGGTGCCGGGCGAGCCGCGCGGCGCGCTGGCCGTGCGCATGGTGATTGGCCCGGACGGCCGCAAGCGCTCGCACAGCTTCCATCGCATCCTGATGCGCTCCGCGGCGAAGCTGAGTTACGCCCAAGCGCAGGCCGCCGTCGACGGCCAACCGGATGATACCACTGGGCCGATCCTCGAGCCGATCCTGAAGCCGCTCTACGCCGCTTATGACCTGGTCAAACTGGCGCGCGACGAGCGCGATCCGCTAGATCTCGACATTCCCGAACGCAAGATCCTCCTCAAGGCGGACGGAACCGTCGATCGCGTGATCGTGCCGCAGCGGCTCGATGCCCACAAGCTGATCGAGGAGTTCATGATCCTGGCCAACGTCGCGGCGGCCGAGATGCTTGAAAAGAAGGCGCTGCCGCTTATCTATCGGGTGCATGATGAACCGACTCTCGAGAAGGTTCACAACCTGCAGGAATTCCTGAAAACCCTCGACATGCCGTTTGCCAAGAGCGGCGCGTTGCGGCCGTCGCTGTTCAACAGCGTGCTGGCCAAGGTCAAGGGACACGATTCCGAACCGCTGGTGAATGAAGTGGTATTGCGCTCGCAAGCCCAGGCCGAATATTCCTCGGAGAATTACGGGCACTTCGGCCTGAACCTGCGGCGTTACGCGCATTTCACTTCGCCTATCAGACGATACGCAGATCTGATCGTGCATCGCGCGCTGATCCGCGGCCTTGGCCTCGGCGAAGGTGCCCTGCCCGATACCGAGACCGTGGAGACGCTGGCCGAAGTCTCAGCGCAGATCTCGGTCACCGAACGCCGCGCCATGAAGGCCGAGCGCGAGACCGCGGACCGGCTGATCGCGCATTTCCTCGCCGACCGCATCGGCGCCACCTTCCAGGGCCGCATCTCTGGCGTCACCCGGGCCGGGCTGTTCGTGAAGCTTGCCGATACCGGCGCCGACGGTCTGATCCCGATCCGCACGCTGGGCACCGAATACTTCAATTATGACGAGGCGCGGCACGCGCTGGTCGGCACGCGCAGCGGTGCCATGCACCGATTGGGGGACGTGGTCGACGTGCGTCTGGTAGAAGCAGCACCGGTGGCGGGCGCATTGCGATTTGAACTCCTTTCGGAGGGCCACGTTGAGCGCAAAGGCCAGCGACGCGAGACCCGTGGCGATCGATCTGCCGGTATAGGCCGGAACAGCGGCGGCAAGTCGGCCAAGGGAATTGCAAAGGGTCCTTCGACAAAGCCGGCCAAGCCACCAAAGAAGGTGAAGCTTGGACGAAATGCCCGATTGAAGGCCAAGGCCGCACAGGGCAATGCCGGAAACAGCAACGTCGGAGCGCCGACAGCCGGCAAGCCGAAGAAGCGAAAGGGAAAGTGATGACTGTCACCGAAGCCAAGGTTTGGACCCCTGCCGACGCGGTCCCGGAAAAACGCAATGTCTGGACTGCGATGAAGCGCGGCCTGCGCGGCCGCTGCCCGAATTGCGGCGAAGGCAAGCTGTTTCGCGCCTTCCTCAAGGTTGACGATCACTGCTCGAAATGCGGCCAGGATTTCACTCATCATCGCGCTGACGATCTGCCGGCCTATCTGGTGATCGTCATCGTCGGCCACATCCTGGTCCCGATCATCCTGTGGATCGAAACCGACTACGCGCCGGCGGTGTGGCTGCAACTGTCGATCTACCTGCCGTTCACCCTGATCGCGTCGCTGCTGCTGCTGCAGCCCGTGAAGGGCGCGGTGGTCGGATTGCAGTGGGCATTCCGCATGCACGGATTTGGCGAAGGCAATACCGACTGATACGCTGACCGTCCGCGATCAAGAACAACAAGAAAATTTCGGAGGACGGAATGAGCGACGTACAGGTCGGCAAGGAAGCGGATCATCATCCCTACAAGCGTCCGCGCGATGCCGCGACCTTGATGCTGGTGGACCGCTCCGGGCCGATCCCGAAGGTGCTGGTCGGCAAGCGCCACGCCAATGTGGTGTTCATGCCCGGCAAGTTCGTGTTTCCCGGCGGCCGTGTCGACCCCACCGACAACAAGATCCCGATCGCCGCACCGCTGCCGCCCGAACTTGAAGCCAATCTCGCCAAGGGCAGTCCGAAGACGCCGCCGTCGCGGGCCAAGTCGCTCGCCGTCGCGGCGATCCGTGAAGCCTGCGAGGAAACCGGCCTCTGTCTCGGCCGCAAGACCGACGGCGCCGTGCCGAAACTTCCCGGCCCGTGGGAGGCGTTCAGCGATGCGGGCCTGCTGCCGGACCCGTCAGGACTGTTCCTGATTGCCCGCGCCATCACCCCGCCCGGCCGCATCAAGCGTTTTGATACCAGGTTCTTTACCGCCGACGCATCAGCCATCGCGCACCGCGTCGAAGGCGTGATCCATGCGGACGCCGAACTGGTCGAACTGGTGTGGGTCGAACTCGGCTCGGAACACCTGGCCGATGCCCACGCCATGACCAAGAACGTGCTCAACCAGTTGCAGAAGCGCCTTGCCTCCGGCCCGCTGCGTCACGACGCGCCGCTACCGTTCTTCCACTGGTACGGCGGCAAGATGCAGCTCGACATGTTGCCCGGCGAAGGTTGAGCCGGGGCGCAGCGCCAATCCATTGAAAAAATTAACCATTCTCTTTCGTGACCGCGCGTGCCGGGCAGCCGGGCGTCGGCAGTGCTTGATCTCGCCCCCAGGTTGCGCTTGGCTACGTTGGAACCGGTGATTTCGAACCGCGTCGGCTGGAGAATGGGATGCGCGGTGTCGTGATCTTCGCAATCATGTTTGCCATCACGGGTGTGATCGACGCCGTGTACTTCAAGGGGCGCTACTTGAAGGATGCCGAAACGGCCATTACCGGGCTTGCATCGCTGGCCGTCAAGATCGGCCATTGAACAATTTCCTGCCGGTGCCGAACCGAAGCTGGTGCGGTTCAAACCAGGCTACGGGCACCCGGCCGACACCGATGTCAAAAGCGTACTTAGCCAACTAAGGAAGCCACAAGTCCGCTGCGCCACTGTCGTTCCATTGCCGGAACGGTAAGATGAAACTCAGCATGCAGCCCGCCGACGTCTCATAGGGTCAGGCTATTTGGTTCGGAAGCATTCTTACAAAATTTCTATTGTCACAAACTCTCTAATGCAATTCCGCAAGGAAACCGCTAGCACTTCGATCTTCTGACGCGAGGAGTTCGGACGTGGGACAGTTGCATCGGATCGAAGAAGTCGAGCTTTCGACCTTCACTTCCGTGTCGTTGCAGTATCGTCAAACCGCGGCGGCGCTTGGCCTTCGGGCACATATGGAAGACGACCCGGTGAAGGTCCGCGCGATGCTTGATCTGGCCTTGGCCTGGATTCAGCTCGCGGAAAACGAAGAGTTGATGGCGAGCGAATACCGCAGCAGCGAAAACGAGTTCTGAACGTTCCATGGACGCCAACTTCGAATGGCCATCCGGCGGTGCGGGACGGACAACCGTAGACAATTCTCCCCTTCGGCGCATGTAAATCGCAACAATCTTCTTGGGTCCCTGTGGTGCCATCGGCGTGTGCTGTGCCTATTTATGGCCGGCAATCACAGGGGATCCGAAATGGCGAAGCGTCAGTTGCGGCTCGGGGCGTTCATGCGGCCGGTCAGCATTCACACCGGTGCCTGGCGCTATCCCGGCGCCATCCCCGACGCCAATTTCAATTTCCCCGCCCTGAAACAGATGGTCCGCAAGCTGGAGGCCGGCAAGTTCGACGCCTTCTTCATGGCCGACCATCTCGCTGTGCTCAATATGCCGATCGAGGCGCTGAAGCGCAGCCACACCGTGACATCGTTCGAGCCGTTCACCCTGCTGTCGGCGCTCGCCGCAGTCACCGACCATATCGGCCTGGTCGCCACCGGCTCCACCACCTTCGACGAGCCGTATCACGTCGCCCGCCGCTTCGCCTCGCTCGACCACATCTCGGGCGGCCGCGCCGGCTGGAATATCGTCACCACCTCGAATCCGGATGCGGCGCTGAATTTCGGGCTCGACGATCACATGGAGCACGCCGAGCGCTACAAGCGCGCCCGCGAATTCTATGACGTGGTCACCGGCCTGTGGGATTCCTTCGCCGACGACGCCTTTCCGCGCGACGTCGCGAGCGGCATGTACATGGATCCCGACAAGATGCATGTGCTGGATCACAAGGGAAAATACTTCAAGGTGCGCGGACCGCTGAACATCGCCCGGCCGGTGCAGGGCTGGCCGGTGATCGTGCAGGCGGGCGCTTCGGAAGACGGCAAGCAGCTCGCTGCAGAGACCGCGGAGGCGGTGTTCACCGGCGGTGGCGCGATCGGCGACGCGCAGAAACTGTACGCCGACATCAAGGGCCGCATGGACAGGCTCGGCCGTAACCGCGACCACCTGAAGATCCTGCCCGGCGCCTTCGTGGTGGTTGGCGACAGCGTCGAGGAAGCCCGGGAAAAGCGCGCGCTGCTCGACAGCAAAGTGCACTACGCCAACGCCATCGCTTCGCTTTCCATCAGCCTGGGTACCGACGCCTCCGGCTTCGATCCCGACGGTCCGTTGCCGGAAGTCCCGGAAACCAATGCCAGCAAGAGCGGCCGGCAGCGCGTCATCGATCTTGCCGCGCGGGAAAACCTGACGGTGCGGCAGCTGGCCCAGCGGCTCGGCGGCTATGGCGGTTCGGCGTTTGTCGGCACCCCCACGACCATCGCCGACCAGATGCAGGAATGGCTGGAGACCGAGGCTTCGGACGGCTTCAACGTCATGTTCCCCCACCTGCCGGAGGGCCTCAACGACTTCGTCGACAGGGTCATCCCGGAACTGCAGCGCCGCGGTATTTTCCGCACTCAGTACGAAGGAACCACGTTGCGGGAGAATCTGGGACTGCCACGGCCGGAAAACCGCTTCTTTCCGCGCTAAGGGCCCGGATTCGGACGATTTTCCGCCCCGGAAAACCTTGACTTTGGGCCGTTCGAGGCTAGTTTGCGCCCCAACGCGGCCAGTGCTCTGGCTGTCACCGATTCCTGACATTCAGAGGTTCTGCCATGGCCAAAGCGGTCACCATCAAGGTCAAGCTCGTTTCCACCGCGGATACCGGCTTCTATTACGTCGCCAAAAAGAATTCGCGCACCATGACCGACAAGATGGTCAAGAAGAAGTATGACCCGGTGGCGCGCAAGCACGTCGAGTTCAAGGAATCCAAGATCAAGTAAGCGCTGTCTCATCAGCTGCTGACGGATCGAACGGGGCCCGAAAGGGTCCCGTTTTTTGTTGTGCCTGAAATGGACGCCCCGTCACCCTGAGGTGCGAGCCCTCGCGAGCCTCGAAGGGCGACGGCGCGAGACATCATCCTTCGAGGCTCGCCGAAGACGGCGAACACCTCCAGCGAAACGGCGTAGCCGTTTCGTGGGGATGACGGCGGAGATCGCAGAGCCGCTTAAGCCGCCGCGGCGACCACCCGATTGCGGCCGTCGTGCTTGGCGCGGTACAGCGCCACGTCGGCGCGCTTGAGGACGTCGGCGATCGGTTCGCCCTTCTTCTCCAGCGTGGACAGGCCGATCGAGATGGTCACATCGATGCGCTTGCTGCCCTTTTCGATGGAGAACGGTTCGCCGGCGATGGCACGGCGCAACCGCTCCGCTACCATGCCAGCCACGTGCTGGTCGGTCTCCGGCATGACGATGACGAACTCCTCGCCGCCGTAACGGCAGGCGAGATCGATGCCGCGGATCGACTTGCGGATCCGCACCGCAAATTCACGCAGCACATCGTCGCCGGCATCGTGGCCATGATTGTCATTGATTGACTTGAAGAAGTCGATGTCGAGCATCATCAGCGCCAGCGGCTTGCCGCGCGCCGAGGCCTGCTCTGCCAGCGTCTCCAGATGGCTTTCCATGTAGCGGCGATTGTGCAGTCCGGTGAGTCCGTCGGTGATCGCCATCTCGATGGAGTTCTGCACGTTGTCGCGCAGATGATCGGTGTAGCGACGGCGTCGAATCTGCGTGCGCACCCGCGCCAGCAGCTCGTTCTTGTCGACCGGGCGCATCAGGTAGTCGTTGACGCCGATTTCGAGGCCGCGCAGCAGCCTGGCATTGTTGTCGGCGTCGGCGATCGCCAGGATCGGCACTTGCCTGGTGCGCTCCAGCGAGCGCGCCTGGCTGCACAGCCGGAGCCCATCGAAATTCTCCAGCCCCAGCGAGACGATCAGCAGGTCGTAGTTGCCGTCGGCGGCATGGAATAGCGCGTCGGCGGGGTTCGGCTCGACATCGACGCTGTGCTCGGCCGAAAGCACCGGCGCCAGCCGCTCATAGGATGACGGCCGGTCGTCCACCAGCAGGATGCGGCCGCCCTTGCCGAGATCGGACACGGCGCTGCGCTCCGGCGCCTGCACGCCGATCTCCAGCGAGGTGATGGCACGCATGCGCAGTTCGTCGGTCATCATCTTCAGCCGCGTCAGCGACCGCACGCGCGCGATCAGCACCACGTCGGCCACCGGCTTGGTCAGGAAATCATCGGCGCCAGCCTCGAGCCCGCGGACCCGATCGGCCGGACTGTCCAGCGCGGTCACCATGACCACCGGGATGAAGTGCGTCGCCGGATTCGACTTCAGCCGGCGACAGACCTCGAAGCCGTCCATGTCGGGCATCATGACGTCGAGCAGGATGATGTCACATTCGGCACGCGAGCAGATTTCCAGCGCCTGCGCGCCGTTCGATGCGGTGACCACATCAAAATATTCCGCCGACAGCCGCGCTTCCAGCAATTTGACGTTGGCGGGAACATCGTCGACGACCAGGATACGCGCGGACATCGAAAATCTCCCTACCCGATAAAACGTCGAACGGTTTCAATAAATTTGCCGACTGAAATTGGCTTGGACAGATAGGCCTCGCAGCCGCCCTCGCGAATGCGTTCTTCATCACCCTTCATAGCGAAAGCGGTGACGGCGACCACGGGAATCGCGCGCAGTTCGGGATCGTCCTTGATCCAGCGTGTCACTTCCAGACCGGACACCTGCGGCAACTGAATGTCCATCAGGATCAGATCCGGTCGCAGCTTGCGCACCAGGTCGAGCGCCTCGAAGCCATTGCTGGTACCGGCGGTGTTATAGCCGTGGGCCTCCAGCAGATCGCGAAAGAGCTTCATGTTGAGCTCGTTGTCCTCCACGATCAGGACGGTTTTGGCCATCCCGTCCTCCAATCCCGAACGTCAACGTTCAAATGAGCGTCAGGCGAATTGCGATCGCCGCGCGGCCTAGTGGTCCAAAGCGAATTCAGACAGACGTCAGAATCGGCTCCGGCACACCCGACCGGAACCCTCGTCACGTGTGCTAACTTCCAACTGCTGGAATCGCCCCGGTGACTCGGGCATGTTGTCTCAAAATAGAGACTATAAGTTACGGAAAGGCAAACACAGGCGATGAAAAAGCCCCGTCACAATCCCAAGGAAGTGGCTGAAATCGTTGCGATTCAGGCCCTTTCCTTCGTCGCCGGCGAGCCCGAGCGGCTGGGCTTATTTCTCTCCGAGACCGGAATCGGGCCGGAGACGCTGCGGTCTGCTGCTACCGATCCGCAGTTCCTGGTCAGCGTACTCGACTTCGTGCTGCGCGACGACGAGACGGTGAAGGCGTTTGCCGCGGCCTCCGACCTGCATCCGACGACGATCGCGGCGGCGCGGCAGGCGCTTGGCGAATCCGGCGCACGCGACGTGTCGTGAGCGATCTCCCGCCAGGACCGAGCGGACCGCGCTGCTTCTGCCGGGATTGTCTTGCTGACCAGAATGCCGGGGCGACGCGCTGCAGCGCCTGCGGCTCGCCACGGCTGCTGCATCACCGCGCCCTGCCCGCGCTGACCATGGCGCATATCGATTGCGACGCGTTCTACGCCACCGTGGAGAAGCGCGACAATCCGGACCTTGCGGACCGGCCGGTGATCATCGGCGGCGGCAAGCGCGGCGTGGTGTCGGCGGCCTGCTACATCGCCCGCACCTATGGCGTGCGCTCGGCGATGCCGATGTTCAAGGCACTGGAACTTTGTCCATCGGCCGCGGTGGTGCGGCCCGACATGGCCAAATATGTCCGCGTCGGCCGCGAGGTGCGGACGGCCATGCAGGCGCTGACGCCGCTGGTGGAGCCGCTGTCCATCGACGAGGCATTCCTCGACCTGGCCGGCACCCAGGGCGTCCACGGCATGATCCCGGCCAAGGTGCTGGCGCGGTTCGCGCGCCAGATCGAGCGCGACGTCGGCATCACCGTGTCGGTCGGCCTGTCGGTCAACAAGTTCCTCGCCAAGATCGCTTCCGACCTCGACAAGCCGCGCGGTTTCGCGGCCATCGACCAGGCCGACGCCTGCGCCATGCTGGCCGACCGGCCGGTCGGTTTCATCTATGGGGTGGGGCCGGCGACCGCAGAACGGCTGTCGCAGCGCGGCTTTCGCAAGATCGGCGACCTGCAGCGCGCCGACGAGATCGAGATGATGAAACAGTTCGGCGGCGAAGGCCGCCGGCTGTGGCGGCTGGCGCGCGGCGTCGACGACCGCGAGGTGGTGCCGGATCGCGGCGCCAAGACCATCTCCAACGAGACCACCTTCAACGACGATATCCGCGACCTCGCGGCGCTCGAGAAGATCCTGTGGCGGCTGTCGGAAAAGGTGTCGTCGCGGCTGAAGAGCGGCGAACTCGCCGGCACCACGATCACGCTGAAGCTGAAGACCGCCGACTTCCGCCAGCGCACTAGATCGCAGTCGATCCATGCCCCGACCCAACTGGCGGCGAAGATCTTTGCGATTTCCCGCGAGATGCTGGCCAAGGAAATCGACGGCACCGCGTTCCGGCTGATCGGCACCGGCGTCAGCGCGCTCGTGCCCGGCTCGCAGGCCGGCGATACCGACATGATCGACCGCCGCTCCGCCGACGCCGAACGCGCGATGGACGACCTGCGCAAGAAGTTCGGCAGCGCCGCGGTGATCCGCGGCATCGCCTATGACGGTCCGGAGAAGAGTTCGTAGCGGGGGCGTTCGTAGGGTGGGCAAAGGCGCTGTTGCGCCGCGCCCGCCATCACCCGCGTAAGTAGACATGGTGGGCACGCATCGCGGCGCCGCGCGCGCCGATGCTTCGCCCACCCTACACCTACTTCACTTGCAGGGCTTGGAGTCCTTGACGTTGAACTTGCCCATGGTGCCGGAGATCACGAAATCGTTGTAGTCCAGCACCAGCGACCGCGACACGCCGTTCTCGTACAGTTCGAACGACATGGCATAGACCGGCGACTGCTCGCCGCTGTTGGGTTTTGCGGTCTCGTCGTAATAGCTGACCGTCACCGGCCAGCGCGTCAGCGACTTCATCGCATCGCTTGCCGTGGCAGGATCTGGATCCTTGGCCGTGTGGTCGCCAGGAATCGGCTGCCCGATGACGGTGAGCGTGTTGTAGACCTTCTCGCCGGTGTCGGAGCCGTCATAGACCTTGAGCTCGAGCACCGACTTGCCGTCGCGCGCGGCGGCGATGATGCGGTGGATCTGCTCGGTGGGAAACACGGTGGTGCCATCGAGGTTGAACGTCTTCGTCACCGGCTGCTTCAGCTTCACGGTGATATGATCGCCATTGCGCTCGGCGATGCCGTCGACGGCGCTGGGATCGCCGTCATTCATCCGGGTGTCGATCTTGAAGCGATAGCTCTTGCCCTCGCCATCTTCCCAGCTGGTGGAGCGCAGGTCGCTGAGCGTGTTCTTGCCCTCGCCGCTCTCCAGCTCCGACACCTGGCGGAATTCCGAGGTGTAGCCCTCGCAGGCGCTGCCGGAGAAGTTGTAGAGGATCCGTCCGTGGGCGCTGTTGATCGAGGCGCTGCCGCGGGATTTCAGCAGGTTCAGTTCATACAGCGCCTGATGCGACAGGAACGGCGCATTGGCAGCGGCATGGGAAGCGCGGATCGCAAGACCCGGCACGCTCGCAAGGACCGCGGCTGCGAGCGCCAGTGAACCGAGGCGACGGCGCGAGAGGGATGACAGGCGGCGCATAAATGTGTCCTCGAAGGCAATGGTTTGAACAATAAGGAGCGCGCCATTGCGCCGCAACTGGGGCCGACCGCCCGGAAAAGTAAAAATTGGCTGTCGAAACGCCATATTTTCTGGTGCATGTCTGCCTGCGATCAGCGAAACAGGTTGCGCCGGTACGCCGTGACTTCAACCATTCGGCACCACATCATGCATCGGGGATGACAATGGCAGGAACGGTCGAGCAGAAGCTTGCAGATCTGGGAATCACCTTGCATGAGCCGGTGAGCCCGGTGGCGAATTATGTCGGCTTCGTCCGCACCGGCAATCTGCTGTTCGTGTCCGGCCAGGTCTGCGTCAATCCGGAAGGCAAGCTGATCGCCAAGGGCAAGCTCGGCGCCGGCGTCACCGTCGAACAGGGCAGCGCCGCCGCGCGCGGCTGCGCCATCAACCTGCTGGCCCAGATCAAGGCGGCGCTTGGCGATCTCGACAAGGTCGTTCGTGTGGTCCGGCTTGGCGGCTTCGTCAATTCGGCGCCGGATTTCACCGACGGACCGAAGGTGCTGAACGGCGCCTCCGACCTGATGGTCGCGGCGTTCGGCGACAAGGGCCGCCACGCCCGCACCACCGTCGGCGTTGCCTCGTTGCCGGCCGATGCGGCGGTCGAGGTCGAAGGCGTGTTCGAGGTCGCCTGACGGAGAACCCCATGCGTGCACCTGACTGGCTGACCGCCCGCCCCGTGGCGCATCGCGGCCTGCACGACCGCGCCCGCGGCGTGATCGAGAACATGCCCGGCGCGATTCGTGCCGCCATCGAAGGCCGCTTCAGCATCGAGGTCGATCTGCAGCTCACCCGCGATGGCGAAGCGATGGTGCACCATGACGACAAACTCGGCCGCCTCACCGACGACGCCGGCGCGTTGCGCGACAGGACTGCCGCTGAACTGCGGCAAGTCCGCTTCAAGGACACTGACGAGCGGATGATGTCGCTGAGCGATCTCTGCGCTCTTGTCGGCGGTCGCGTGGGGCTGCTGCTCGAAGTGAAGAGCCACTTTGACGGAGACCGCAAACTCGTTGCGCGGGTTGCAGAAATCCTGAAATCCTATCGCGGTCCGGTGGCCGGCATGTCGTTCGACCCCGACCAGGTGCTGGCGCTGCGCCAGCGGATGCCGGACCTCGTACGCGGCATCACCGCGCAGCGCAGCTACGACGACGGCGAGTGGAGCAAGCTCTCACCGGCGCAGCGTGGCGAGATGCTTCACCTCCGCCACGCCTTCCGGACCCGGCCGCATTTCGTCGCCTACTGGGTCAATCAGTTGCCGGCCCCGGCGCCGTGGATCGCGCGCCGTGTCTTCGGTTGCGCCCTGCTCGCCTGGACCGTGCGCACGCCGGAGCAACGCGCCGTCGCTGCCGCCCACGCCGACCAGATGATCTTCGAGGGCTTCCGGCCCGACGCCTGACCCTTGAAGTCATCAGCGCGATGCACAATGTTAGGGACGGTCACCGATGGCTGATCGCAACTGACCGGTTCAAGTGATTGATGACGTCATCGGACATAACGCTCGAAGCCCTGTCCTCCATCAGCCAGATTTCGGCCGAAGACTGGGATGCCTGCGCCACGTCGGGCAGCGATCTCGGCGATCTCGATTCGCTGGATACGCTGGCCTCACGCGCCTCCAACGGGCACCGCTGCGCTACATCCGCATCGCCATATAACCCTTTCATTTCTCATGCTTTTTTGTCTGCCTTGGAGAAATCGAATTCGGCGTGCATCCGCACCGGCTGGGCGCCCCGCCACCTCGTCGCCAGGCGCGGCGACGCGGTGATCGGCGTCGTGCCGTGCTATCTGAAATCCCATTCCCAGGGCGAGTACGTGTTCGACCGCGGCTGGGCCGATGCCTATCAGCGCGCCGGCGGGCAGTATTATCCGAAGCTGCAGGCCTCGGTTCCCTTCACCCCGGCGACCGGACCGCGGCTGCTGATCCGCGATCCCCTCGACGCGGAACGGGTTGGCTCGGTTCTGGCCAAGGGGCTGATCGCGCTGTGCAGCGCCACCGATGCCTCATCGGTACACGTCACCTTCGCGCGCGAGAACGAATGGAAATTCCTGGCGGACAACGGCTTCCTGCAGCGCACCGACCAGCAGTTCCATTTCCACAATGACGGTTACGCCAGCTTCGACGATTTCCTCGCCACGCTGAACTCGCGTCATCGCAAGGCGATCAAGCGCGAGCGCCGCGATGCACTCGCCAATGGAATCACCGTCCACGCGCTGACCGGCGACGACATCACCGAGGATGCCTGGGACGCCTTCTTCGCCTTCTACATGGAGACCGGCTCGCGCAAGTGGGGCCGTCCCTATTTGACCCGCGCCTTCTATTCGCTGATCGGCGAAACCATGAGCCACGACGTGGTGCTGATCATGGCCAGGCGGGAGGGCCGCTGGATCGCCGGCGCCATCAGCTTCATCGGTTCGGATACCCTGTTCGGCCGGCACTGGGGCGCCGTCGAGCATCACCCGTTCCTGCATTTCGAGGTCTGCTATTATCAGGCGATCGATTTTGCCATCCGCCGCGGGCTCAAGACGGTGGAAGCCGGCGCCCAGGGCGAGCACAAGATCGCCCGCGGCTACCTGCCGCAGACCACCTACTCCGCGCATTACATCGTCGACCCCGGCTTCCGCCGCGCCGTCGCCGACTATCTCCAGCACGAGCGCGCCCATGTCGCGGCTGCGGTGCGCGAACTGACCGAGGCCGGCCCGTTCCGCAAGGGCGACATCGAGCGCACCGACGAAGAGCCGGCCTGAATTCGAAAGCCCGCTTGACCGGTCCCGATGCGACAGCGACAGTTCGCGAAATTCCAGGAGGAACCATGACCGCCTACGACCCCGACAACATTTTTGCCAAGATCCTGCGCGGCGAGTTTTCCTGCTACAAGGTCTATGAAGACGACCATGTGCTGGCCTTCCTCGACATCATGCCGCGCTCGCCCGGCCACACGCTGGTGATTCCCAAGACACCGGCACGCAACATCTTTGACATCACCGCCGAAGATTACGGCCACGTCGCCCGCGCCGCCCACAAGATCGCCGCCGCCGCGAAGCTGGCCTTCAAGGCCGACGGCATGACCATCGCGCAATATTCCGAGGCCGCCGGCGGTCAGGTCGTGTTCCACCTGCACATGCATGTGATGCCGCGCCACGACAATGTCGGCCTGCTGCCGCCGGCGTCGCGCAAGGAAGATCCCAAGGTGCTGGAAGACAATGCGACGAAGCTGATCGCGGCGCTGGAGTCGCTACCATAACGCGAAGGCCCCTCATGGTGAGGAGGCGCCCCTTGGCGCCGTCTCGAACCATGAGGCATATGGTCCTCATCCTTCGAGACGCGGCGAAGACGCCGCTCCTCAGGATGAGGACGGAGCCGTTTGGCTGCGTCAGAAGACGACGTTACTCCGTCTGGAAATCGCCGGGCTGCGGCGGCGCCAGCGGGGTATATTCGCAGCGGTCGGGCTTGAGGTCGATCAGCGGCGTCTCATCGAGGCAATCCAGCCCGCGCACCAAAACCGTGGCGCCCTCGATGCCAACCAGCTTCACCACCGAGGTGCCGATCGGATTCGGCCGCACCGGCGAGCGCAGCGAAAAGGTGCCGCGCGGCGCGCCGTCATTCTTCGGGCTCTGCAGCACCAGATCGCGGCGCGACTGGTGCAGCCAGTAGAGCACTTCCAGATGCCGGAAGTTCTCGACACCCTGCAATGCCGGCACCCACGGTTCGAAGATTTCCAGGCGACACACAGGGCCGTCGTGACGGCCCTGTCGCGGCGTGTCGTCGCGTGATGTCCAGGGCGTGCGAATGCGGCCGATGAACACCAGCCCGGCGTCCCTTGCCTTCGGCGGTTCGACCGCGATTTCGCCTTCCCGGATCCGTCCGTCCCGCACCGTCGCCCACCATCGTTGTTCTGAATGGACGGACACTACCTGACCGGGGTCCGTGCGCAAGACCGGCAGGCGCGGCGAACCGCCGTCAGCCCAACCACCACTTGCCTGCGATCATCACCAACTCGCCGCACAGCACGCCGGCGAGAATTGATCGCCGCGCCAGTACGAAGACTGCCAGACCGACTGCCACCGCGCCATAGCGCAGCGGCCCGGGAATGCTGGCCAGCGCGCCGGGCGGCAGCACGAGAATCTGCGCGATCACGCCGGCGAGGATCGCGGTGGCCACTGCCCTCACCCACACCAGCAGTTCGGATTCCTCGTCGATGCCGCCGCCGAGCCAGAGGCCCAGCATGCGCCAGCTCTCGTTGGGCAGGAAGCCCGCCAGCAGCAAGACCACCAAAGCGTGCCAGTCGCCGATGAAGTCGCTCATTGTCGTCGCCACCGGTGCACACCGTAGGCGATGGTGCCGGCCGATATTCCGCTGATCAGAACATCGACGCCGGTGTGCAGCAACGACACCAGCGGAAACAACGCGAGGCCCAATACGAGCGCGACGACGTCGGCGAGCTGCCGGCAGTTTCGCGCAGTAGACAGCAGAAACGCCAGCGGCGTCAGCAGCAGGATCGCTGCGCCGAACAGCGGCGGCAGGTTGGCGGCGAGATGATAGCCGATCACGGTGGCGGTCAGGGACATCGACACCAGGCCGACGCCGAGGCCGTTGGTGAAGGCGATGCGCTGTTCACGCGGCACGTGCGGCAGCAGGCGAAAGCACTCCACCCACAGCGTCACAGCTATGAAATGGGTCGGCAGGATCAACTGGCGCCGCGTGGTGGTCGGCGTCCTCAGCATCGGCAGCACCGAAACCACCATGGGAAACAGCCTGACGGCGCTGACGGTAACCGCCAGCGCAGCCTGCAACGCGGTGGCGCCGAGGCCGAGGGTCGAGATCAGGATGATCTGCGCCGGGCCGGCCCAGACGAACAGGGTCGATGCCATCGCCCAGCCGAGGCTGAAATGGGTGTCATGGGCGAGCGCGCCGATGCCGATATAGGTGGCGAACAGCACCAGCGTCAGCACGGTGGAGGCGATCGAGCGAACGCCTAGCGCGAAGGCAGACGCGGTGCCGTGCCATTTCGCTGAGTCGAGTGCCGGAAGTGCCACTTGAGCCTTTCTTGACGAGGTTTCCCGACATACGCAGCCAAACGCGGGCCCGGTCAAGCGGCGGATTTACCTTAACAAAGCGTTTATCCGAGTAGACCTGTTCAGATGCATGCCATCTCAGGTAGCGTCCAAACGGTAACAGAGGACGGAAAATGCTTGATCGACGGCAGCGTGTTCGCGGACGGGTCTATTACGGCGGCCGCATCGCCTTCAACGGACGCAGCTCCACGATGGATTGCATCGTGCGCAATTTCTCCGATGCGGGCGCCAAGGTTGAATTCGCCAATCCGGCCATTCTCGCCGGCGAGGTGGACCTGACCATCGAGCGCAAGGGCCTCGCCTTTCTCGCCCGCATGGTGTGGCGGCGCAGGAATGAGGTCGGCCTGGTTTTCCGCCAGCCGCGGCCGGTGCGGGAGGCGATGTCGCTGGACTGGGCATTGCGGCTGCGCGCCAGCGAGCGGGCCAACCGCGCGCTGCGGCAACACATCGCGGCGCTGCGCTCCGAATACTGAGCGCTCAGCCTTTCATGGTCGGATTGCGCAGCACCAGGCAGGCCTGGCCGGCACGCCTGATGCGGCTACAGAGATCGTCGGCGTCGCCGCGCGTGTCGGTGCCGATCCGGACCTGGTAGAACGTCCGCGTCCCCCGGCTGCGCAGCAGCGAGCCCAGCAGGTTGGGATCGCGATCGCCGATCAACGTGCTGAGGCGCTTCATGGCCCGGGCATACATCATCAGCGCGCGATCACGATTGAAGCCAGCGGCGAGCTGCACGCCCCACGGCCTGTTCTCACCGAGTTTCACGTGCAGTTCGAGCTGCGTGACAAACGGATTGGGTGCCCGCTGCAGCAGCGCCATCAACTCGCGACAGCCCGAGGCCGCCGCGCGCTCCGGCGTCCTGCCGTTCCTTCCCGCGGCCTGCCAGTCCTCCACCGTCGCGCCGGTGATGGCGCTCACATAATTGCGCGTCTCGGCCGGCATGTAGCCCTTGCCGTCGATCCAGTCCTGCACCCGCCGCGGCCCGGCATTGTAGGCGGCGGCGGCAAGACCAAGATTGCCGAACTGGTCGCGCAGCTCCTTGAGGAACTCGGCCGATTTCGGCAGCGCCTGGACCGGATCGAAGGGATCGAGCAGCCGGCGCTCGTTCGCGGTACCCGGCATGAATTGCGCGATGCCCTGGGCACGCTGGCCGCTGCGCGTCGCCGGTCCCACCGCATCGGCCTGAAACCGGCTCTCCTGCCAGATCACCCGGGCGAAGAACTCCAGCGGCAGGTCGTGGGCCGATGCCGCGGATTCAATCATCAGGCACATGGACTCCCTTGTGCTGGAATTCTTCGCGCCCTCCTCCGGCTTCGCCGGAGCAGCGGACTCGTCGGCTTTCTCCTGCGCGCTTGCCTCCGGCGGCTTCACAATCGGCTGGGGCGCTTCGACAGCGGACGCGGGCGCGCCATCCTCGGCATGCACGGCAACGCGACCGGCCGGCAGCGCGGCCAGCAACAGCAGAGTTGCGATGATGGCTGAGGTTCGGGTCATGTCGGTCCGGCAGTGGCGTTCTTGACAGCGCGATCCCAGCAGCTAGCTATGGATCAAATGGGGCGGAAACGGGAGTGCCTGGGATGACGACAACGCGCGATGCGCTGCCCGGTTTCGCCGACGATGACGACGTGCCGATCCCCTATATGGCGCGCACCCGCGACTACTACCTGGCGATCGGATACGACACGCCGTACCGCTGGGCGCACTACAACGCCGCGCCTTTTCAGCCGCTGCAAAAACCGCTGGCGCAGACGCGCGTCGCCATCCACACCACCGCGGCCCCGTTCGATCCCGCTCGAGGCGACCAAGGTCCCGGCGCAGCCTATAATGGCGGCGCCAAATTCTATCAGGTCTATGACGGCGACACCTCGCAACATCATGACCTGCGCATCTCGCACATCGCCTATGACCGCGTTCACACCGCGGCCGACGACAGCGGCACCTGGTTTCCCCTGCCCGCGCTGAAGCGGCTTGCTGCCGCCGGCCGCATCGGCGAGGTCGCACCCCGCTTCTTCGGCGCACCGACCAACCGCAGCCACCGCGTCACCATCGATACCGACGCGCCGGAGATCCTGGCGCGCTGTCGCGCCGACGGCGTGGAGGCTGCCGTGCTGGTGCCGAACTGCCCGGTCTGCCACCAGACCGTTAGCCTGGTCGCGCGGCATCTGGAGGCCAACGGCATCTCCACCGTGGTGATGGGCTGCGCCAAGGACATCGTCGAGCATGTCGCCGTGCCGCGCTTTCTGTTCAGCGATTTCCCGCTCGGGAATTCGGCCGGCAAGCCGCACGACCCGGAGTCGCAGGCCTTCACCCTGGAGCTGGCATTGCGCGTACTTGAGTCCGCTGTCGGTCCACAGACCACCGTGCAGTCGCCGCTGCGCTGGCGCGCCGACGCCGGCTGGAAGCGCGATTACAACAATGTCGCCCTGCTTGAGCCTGCGGAACTGGCGCGGCGGCGCGCCGAATTCGACGCCCAGAAGCAGATCGCGCGCGGCCTGCGCGACAATGCGGCGTCAGCGCCGGTGTCCTGAACAAATCAATCCACCGTGCGCAAGGTTTGGTTTACGTTAACGCCGCTTCCCCGCGCCGGTGTTCTTCCAACGGTTCCGGAACAGGATAGTGTCGACGACTTATCCGAACCGGGGATGGACCATGGATGAACGTCGCAAGGGCCTGCGGGACAAGGTGATCCTGGGCGGCATCGCTTCCAGCCAGGACGGCGTGACCAAGGATTGCGTGGTACGCAACCTGTCGGAGCATGGCGCCCGCGTCGAATTCAAGAATGGCGTCCGGCCGCCGCTGGACAAGATGGCGCTGACCATCGCGCGAAAAGGCAAATCGTTCGTCGCCAGGATCATCTGGCTGCGCGACAACATTGTCGGCGTCGCCTTCACCGACCCACCCGTCGACGCCGCGCCGCGCTCCGATCTTGAGGAGCGGTTGCGCAAGTCCGAGAAGAAGAAGCGCCAGCTGCAGCGGCGCATCAAGGAATTGCTCGGCGAGGGCTGAAGCGGTTGTCATTGCAAAACAAAACGGCCGGCGATTTCTCGCCGGCCGTTTGCGTTTGATCTGGCAGCACTCAAGCCTTGACCAGCGGCCCCTTCGAGGCCGGGCCTTTCGACCCGCCGGGCCCTGACGGCCCCGACTTCGGCTTGCGCGACGCGGTGCGCTTGCTGGGCAGTTTTTCCGGCTTCGGAGTCACGGGGCCGTCGGGATATTCGAAGCCGATCTTCTCCAGATCGACTCCTGCCACTGTTTCGTCCTTGACCAGCACCACACGCACATGGCCGCCGCCCTTCAGCTTGCCGAACAAGAGTTCGTCGGCCAGCGGCTTCTTGATGTGCTCCTGGATCACCCGGGCCATCGGCCGCGCGCCCATCTGCTCGTCATAGCCATGCTGGACCAGCCAGGCCTTGGCGGGCTCGGACAGTTCGATGGTGACGTCGCGATCGGCCAGCTGGGCCTCGAGCTGCAGCACGAACTTCTCCACCACCATGCCGATGACGTCGGCATTGAGATGCGCGAACGACACAATGGCATCGAGACGGTTGCGGAATTCCGGCGCGAACTGCCGGTTGATCGCCTCGTGGTCGTCGCCTTCCCGCTTGCTGCGCGTGAAGCCGAAGGCCTGACGCGCCAGATCGGCGGCGCCGGCATTGGTGGTCATGATCAGGATCACGTTGCGGAAGTTCACCTGCTTGCCGTTGTGGTCGGTGAGCCGGCCGTGGTCCATGATCTGCAGCAGCACGTTGTAGAGATCCGGATGGGCCTTCTCGATTTCGTCGAGCAGCACCACGCAATGCGGATGCTGGTCGACGCCGTCGGTCAGCAACCCGCCCTGATCGAAGCCGACATAGCCCGGAGGCGCGCCGATCAGCCGCGAGACGGTATGCCGCTCCATGTATTCCGACATGTCGAAGCGAATCAGCTCGACGCCGAGCGACGCCGCCAACTGCTTCGCCACTTCGGTCTTGCCGACGCCGGTCGGGCCTGAGAACAGATAGGAGCCGATCGGCTTCTCCGGTTCGCGCAGGCCGGCGCGCGCCAGCTTGATCGACGCCGACAGCGCCTCGATCGCCTTGTCCTGGCCGAACACCACCCGCTTCAGGGTGGTTTCGAGATGCTTCAGCACCTCGGCATCGTCCTTCGACACGCTCTTGGGCGGGATCCGCGCCATGGTCGCGATGGTGGTCTCGATTTCCTTGATGCCGATGGTCTTCTTGCGCTTGTTCTCGGCCACCAGCATCTGCGCCGCGCCGGATTCGTCGATCACGTCGATGGCCTTGTCGGGAAGCTTACGGTCGTGAATGTAACGCGACGACAGCTGCACCGCGGCCTCGATGGCCTCGTTGGTGTATTTCAGCTTGTGATAGTCCTCGAAATACGGCTTGAGGCCCTTGAGGATGGCGATGGCGTCTTCGACCGTCGGTTCGTTGACGTCGATCTTCTGGAACCGGCGCACCAGAGCGCGGTCCTTCTCGAAGTGCTGGCGATATTCCTTGTAGGTGGTCGAGCCCATGCAGCGGATCGTGCCCGAAGCCAGAGCAGGCTTGAGCAGATTCGAGGCATCCATCGCGCCTCCGGAAGTCGCGCCAGCGCCGATCACGGTGTGGATTTCGTCGATGAACAGGATGGCGTTGGGGTGCGCTTCAAGTTCCTTGAGGACCTGCTTCAGGCGCTCCTCGAAGTCGCCGCGATAACGCGTGCCGGCCAGCAGCGTGCCCATGTCCAGCGAGAACACCGTGGCAGCGGCCAGGACTTCCGGCACTTCGCTGTCGACGATGCGCTTGGCGAGGCCTTCGGCGATCGCGGTCTTGCCGACGCCGGCTTCGCCGACGAACAGCGGGTTGTTCTTCTGGCGGCGGCACAGCACCTGGATCGCGCGGTTGATCTCGGAGTTGCGTCCGATCACCGGATCGATCTTGCCGTCACGCGCCTTCTTGTTGAGGTTGACGCAATAGGTGTCGAGCGCCTCGCCCTTCTTCTTGGAGTCGTCGCCGCCCTTGTTGGCTTCGGTTTCCTCGTCGACACCGCGCACCGGGCGGGCCTCGGACACGCCCGGACGCTTGGCAATGCCGTGGCTGATGTAGTTGACCGCGTCGTAGCGCGTCATGTCCTGCTCCTGCAGGAAATAGGCGGCATGGCTTTCGCGCTCGGCGAAGATCGCGATCAGCACATTGGCGCCGGTCACTTCCTCGCGACCGGACGACTGGACGTGGATCACCGCGCGCTGGATCACGCGCTGGAACCCGGCGGTCGGCTTGGCGTCGTCGGCGCCATCCGTCACCAGGTTCTCGAATTCGGTCTCAAGGTAATTCACCAGGCTGGTGCGCAGCTTGTCGAGATCGACGCTGCACGCCCGCATCACCGCCGCGGCATCGGAATCATCCACCAGCGAAAGCAGCAGGTGCTCGAGCGTCGCGTATTGATGATGACGCTCATTCGCGATCGCGAGTGCGCGGTGAAGGGATTGTTCAAGGCTTTGAGAAAAAGTTGGCATTCCGCGTCCTCTTTGGCCCCCGCCATCATGATCGTCGTTACTGCTTCAGGCAACAGGAACCTTGTTCATATAGTCACGCTTGCGCGTCGCGAAAGGTTCCTGTGCATCGTCGCGGCTTCGGACGTCCGACACGGTGTCAGCCATCACGGGCTTCGACGCGAAGGGCGACCTTCCCGGAATTGATGCAAGACCCGTTCCCAATTCCAAGAATTCGGAGCAATTCCAAGACTCGTATGGAACGCTACTTCTTTTCCATCACGCATTGCAAAGGATGTTGATGCTTACGGGCGAAATCCATCACCTGCGTCACCTTGGTCTCGGCAATCTCGTAGGTGAAAATGCCGCACTCGCCGATGCCGTGATGATGGACGTGGAGCATGATCTGGGTCGCGGCTTCGACGTCCTTCTGGAAAAACTTTTCCAGCACGTGCACGACGAATTCCATCGGCGTGTAATCGTCATTGAGAATCAGCACCCGGTACAGACTGGGGCGCTTGGTTTTCGGTTTGACCTTGGTGATGACCGACGTATTCGGTCCGCCCGGCGCTCCCGATCGACCCTCGTCGTTTCCGGTCGCCTGGGCCGGCAATGCGGCCGGTGTCCTGTTCGGCTCAAAGTCTGAAATTGTCTGCAGCATGGCTTGAGTGTTCGAAGTCCCCAAAGGATATGTCACAGTTGTCCGGGATAGCCTCCGGATGGACGCCATCGTATCCCCGCGCAAACTGCCCGGATTGCCGCTTCTGTTCGGCTCCGACCCATTGGCTGGATCGACAAGGCCAATATGGGTTCCGAAAGGCCTCGCCGCAAGCGCTGGCGTCTGGCCGCCGCATCTCCAGCGGCCGTCGCCATTCCCCGGACGATGGCGGGCAAATGGTTAACGGTACCTGCCCGTTCCGACAGAGACTCTTGCCCACCCATTCAAGCGCTGTTGAGGATAGTTCTCAAGCCCACCAGAAAAATATCGGCTCACCCCGATTCTGCGAGCACGGGTTTACCACCTGTTCAGGGGCGCAACCTCAAATAGCGCCACCAATCGATACCTCGGTGAGGCGGCCATGTCATTTCCATCTCCATCCGGTCAGCTGGGCCAAACCGTTTCGCGCTTTGTCCAGGCGGAGCGCGGCAACATCGCAGTGATTTTTGCCATTGCCCTGGTTCCGATCATGGGCTTCATCGGCGCCGCGGTGGATTACAGCCGAACCAACGCCGCCCGGTCGGCCATGCAGGCGGCGCTCGATTCCACGGCGCTGATGCTGTCCAAGGACGCGGCCGCCACCACCCTGACCGCAGAGCAGATCACGGCGAGGGCGCAGGCCTATTTCAATGCGCTCTACACCGGCGGTGACTCCACCTGGCAGCCGGTCACCGCGACCTATACCAACGACAGCACCACTGGCTCGACCATCAAGGTCGAGGGCGCCGGCACCGTGGATACAAAGTTCATGAAGGTCGCGGGCTACCCGCAGCTGAACTTCAAGGTCAGTTCGACCGCGACCTGGGGCAGCACGCGCATGCGCGTGGCGATGGCGCTCGACGTCACCGGATCGATGAACGACGACGGCAAGATGGCGGCCATGCAGACGGCGGCCAAGGATCTGGTCGACAAGCTCGCCGCAACGGCCAAAAGCACTGACGACCTGTATATTTCGATCGTTCCCTTTGCGCAGATGGTCAATGTCGGCGCGAGCAACGTCAACGCCAGCTGGATCAAATGGGACGACTGGGACGCGACCAACAGGCAGAGGGTTTGCAATAACGGGAACTGCAACTGGGTCACCAACAGCCACAGCACCTGGAAGGGCTGCGTGACGGATCGCGACCAGCCCGCGGATACCACCAATGCGGCGCCGACAACGGCCGCCACCCGATATCCGGCGGTTCAGTACGAACAATTCAACCAGAACATTTGTCCGGCCCAGATTCTGCCGATGACAACGGCCTACGGCAACAACAGCGCAGGCAAGGCCAACACACAGGTCATCAAGGACAAGATTACCTCGCTCGTTCCCAATGGCGGCACCAATCAGCCGATCGGCATGGCCTGGGCATGGACGACGCTGCAGTCCGGCGACCCGATGAATACGCCGGCCAAGGATAGCAACTACAAATACACCGACGCCATCATCCTGCTGTCGGACGGCCTCAACACGATCGATCGCTGGTACGGCGACGGCCGCAACCCCTCGTCCGAGGTCGATGCGCGGCAGAAACTGCTGTGCGACAACATCAAGGCGCCGGTTGCGGGCAAGCCGGACACGGTCATCTATACGATCCAGGTCAACACCGACGGCGATGCCGAGTCGGCCGTGTTGAAGTACTGCGCGAGCAGCGGCAACTTCTTTCCGACCAGCACCACCGCGGGCATCGCGCTGGCGTTCAATCAGATCGGCCAGTCACTGAGCAAACTGCGCATCGCGAAATAAACGCGGACGAGATCGCAAAAAGGCCCGGCCATCACGGCCGGGCCTTTTGGTTCTTCAGCCGCGCAGGGGTCAGCGCGTGGGGGTCATCTTGGCGACGAAACCCTCGAGCGGCTTGTAGGCCTGCTTGGCGAGATCGGCGTAAAGTTCGCTGATCTTGTGGGATTCGGCGACGAACGCCTCATAGGCCGACTTGGCGTATTCGGTCTGGATTTCCATGGCCTTTTCGATCGACTTCACGCCGGACAGCTTGGCGACAAAGGCGTTGCCCTCCTCGAACGACTTCTTGGTGTAGTCGCCAACCGAGGCGGCGATCGCCTGCGCACCATTCTGCAGCGTGGTGGCCGAAGCGACAGCGCTTTCGAACTGCTCTTTGCCGTACTGCTGAATCTCTTCGACCTTGATCATTTTGCAGAATCCTTTCCCAGACAACCGTGTTTATCGCCCGGGAGAAATTGCCCCCGACAGCATCAACTTTAGTGCGCTGCACAATGAAGTCAAACCGCTTGTGCGACGCACAATAATACCTACCATCCGACACAAAAGCCGGGATGCTACGCAAGGGTTCTTTAACCTTTTGGAAACCCGCCGCCCCTACCCTCGACATCTGCATTGCTGCGATTCAGCCACGTATGAAAAGCCGCATGAGCACAGGCTCTTAGCCAGAATGGCCCGCTGCGTTGCCATCCCGTCGATTGAGTTGCTCAGGCTGAACGCTACAACTGGAACAGGTTGCCGGCTTGTTGAGCATAATTTAGCCTCACGAACCGGTGATTGAGACTGAAACTGGACGGGGAAGTTCATGCTTCGCACAAATTTGGCTTCCTCGCGCATGCTTCGGGTGTGCGCACTCGGGCTGGCCACGCTCACCGCCGCTGTCATCTTCACCACCGATACCGCAGACGCCCGCCGCCGGCACCGCACCCGCCATCATCAGGTCAGCAATGGCGGCGGATACAGCCCCGCCTTCTCCTCGATCATCGTCGACGGCAATTCGGGCGCTGTCCTTTCGGCCAACAGCCCCGACGGTTCGCGCCATCCGGCCTCGCTCACAAAGATCATGACACTCTATCTGCTGTTCGAGAAACTCGAATCCGGCAAGATGTCGCTCGACACCGAGATGAAAGTTTCCCAGTACGCTGCAGAACAGGCGCCGACCAAGCTGGGCCTGCGCCCCGGCCAGACCATCACGGTCGAGGACGCCATCAAGGGTCTGGTGACCCGTTCGGCCAACGACGCCTCCGTGGTCATCGCCGAAGCCATTGCCGGTGACGAGGAGGATTTCGCCAAGCTGATGACGCGCAAGGCCCGCGCGCTCGGTATGACCCGCACGGTTTATCGCAATGCCAATGGCCTTCCGAACGACGACCAGGTCACCACTGCGCGCGACCAGGCGACCCTCGGCCGCGCCATCCAGGACCGCTTCCCGCGTTATTACCGCTATTTTGCGACTCCGTCCTTCACCTTCCGCGGCCACGCCATCAAGAACCACAACCGCCTGATCGGCAGCGTGGAAGGCGTCGACGGCATCAAGACCGGCTACACTCGTGCTTCCGGCTTCAACCTCGTCAGTTCGATGCGCCGCGGCAACCGGCATCTGATCGGCGTGGTGCTGGGAGGCCGCAGCGGCGGTTCGCGCGATGCCATCATGCGCAACCTGCTGGCAGAGAACTTCGAAAAGGGCGCGACCCGGCGCACCGTGGCCGCCATCACCGAGCGCAATCCGTCGGACGCCAATGCCGACGTTGCGGAAGCCGAGGCGGAGGTCCGCCCGACCCAGACCGTCCAGGTCAATGGCGCCGTGCAGGTGGCTTCGGCCTCGCCCGATCCGGTCGAGACCCCGGTCCGTGCGGCAGCGCCGGTCACCAAGTCCGTCATCAGCGCAGCGACCGCCGCCTTGCCGGTCCCGTCCCGCAAGCCCGAGCCTGCCCCGTTTACTTCTGGCGTGATCCAGACTCAACCGATCACTGCGATCCCCGGCTCCTCCGAACCGATGAAGCCGGTCCGGGTCAAAACGGTTCAGGTCAAATCCGGCCAGTTCAAGCTGGCCTCGGCCGGCACCGAACAGCCGCCGACCACCGTCACCAACACGGTCCAGCCGCGCAACGACGCGCCATCTCGCAACGATGCTGAAAACTCCAGCTCGCTGTATCAGCGCGCCGAGATGCCGCGCCAGCCGGCCAACCACGGCACCGGCCAGGGCCTGCTCGGCGTGCTGCCGGCCAACGGCGCCGGGCAAGGCAGCCAGACGATGGCCTATGCCGAGCCATCGCCGCGCACACCGCCGCAGCCGCAGGCCGTCCAGCAGGGCGGCGCCATCAAGCCGGTGGCCAGCCACACCGGGTGGATCATCCAGGTCGGTGCGCTGGACAGCGAAAGCGAAGCCCGCCTTCGTCTCGACGCCGCGC
Source organism: Tardiphaga sp. (assembly GCA_036561845.1). Taxonomy (GTDB): domain Bacteria; phylum Pseudomonadota; class Alphaproteobacteria; order Rhizobiales; family Xanthobacteraceae; genus Tardiphaga. The sequence continues at coordinate 39,997 of DATCUS010000222.1, forward strand.
GCGAACAGGCCCGCGGCCTCCTCGGCAAGGCCGATCCGTTCACCGAGCCGGTGGTCGGCAAGGGCGAGAAGAAGCTGTTCCGCGCCCGCTTCGCCGGGCTCGATCGCGACCAGGCCGAAGCGGTCTGCAAGACCCTGAAGCGCTCCGAAATCTCCTGCATCACCATCAAGAACTGAGCGCCGCCACACCAACACCGACTTGCTGCAGAATGGCCGGGATCTTCCCGGCCATTCTGCGTTTTGAGCTGCATCGTCATTCCGGGGCGGGAGCCGTGCGAGCCGCGCGCGAACCTCAGCTACTCCGATTGGAGTGGCGGGAATCCAGAGCTGGCTGAACAGCCTGGGTTCAGGGCCTGAGTCGTCCGGCTGTCGCATCCCCCGCCACGCCTCTTGGCGTGGCGGGGGATGACAACGGCCCCACACAAATCCCGCCGGCGAAAACCTCTCGTCAAGACTTAGCCGCTACTGATTAACCACAGGGATGATCGACCACGCCGGACAACGGCGGGCGATGGGGCGTCCGGCGGAGAACAGAGCCAGCTCGCAATTTGTAGCGTTGTTAGCGTGCTGGAGTTAGCTTTGATGAGTGCGAAGCAGAGTGTCCTTGGCCTCGTTTACACGGGCAGCCAGGTACGTAGACCCCCCTTGGTCGGGATGCAGTTTCTTCATGAGCGATCGGTGCGCCTGCCCGATCTCGTCGCGCCCCGCCCCCGGCTTCAGGCCAAGGATCTGATAGGCCTCCTCGTGCGTCATTTTGCTGCTCGACGCCGCGCCGCGCTGCCGCCCTGCCCCGTCAAACTGCGCGTCCTGACGCCAGGCGGGAAACCGGCGGTCAAGATAGCTTTCAAGTAAGGCTATACTCTCGGCATCGAAGCTGGCGATCATTGCCGCGAGCTCCGGCAGGTCGAAATCGTCCAACGGCCGTCCCGCAAACGGGCCGGCCACGATACGGCCGTTGAGCTGCCCGCTGTCGTGATCCAGCGTCATGTCGAGAAACTGCGAACGGACATTCGAGGTCTGCCCCGCCGACTTACGCGCGCTGCCGCCACCGAACATGCCGCCGATATTGCTGAAGCCCGCGGTGCCGAACGGCGACCAGCCAAGCAGACCGGCGCCGAAGATGCCGAGCGGGATGGCTACCGCCAGTTCGCCCTTGATCCCGGTAAAAGCGGCCACCGCCAGCGCCACCACGCCGCCGCCGATCTTGACGCCGCGCGCCAGCACAGCGGGGTTGGCAGCGCGAAACATCTGCAGCAGCGTGTAGAGCACGAATACGGCGAGCGCGCCGGCGATCAGGGTAGGCATGATCCATACATAGTGCGTCACGCCCTGCCGCGAAAGCCGCCTGCCGCGACCGCGACCGATAGCCGGCTATTTCATCTGACCGAGCAGTTGCGCCGCGCCGCCGCCGCCCTTCGCCAGCCGC